>NZ_JAPMOU010000030.1 GCF_028858535.1 Spartinivicinus poritis | reverse complement strand
TGAGTCCGACTCTTCATATTGGGTGCAATAAACCCGAGTGGGTAAGTCGGTAGTGATTTGAAAGCTAAAGTCGTCTGTAGTCAGGCCGGCATTTTCCAGCACTTGCTTAATAATACCTTCCGCCGTGAGTTGCTGGAAAATCTTGAGGTTAATTCGGTAATGTAATAGTGCAAACTTAGGCACCAGTTCAAACACATACTTACAAAACCTGTCACCTATGGGATCACCCACTGACATCGCGTGAACAATGCCGTTTATATAACGCGGTTGCTCAGGCTCACGAATGACCAACTGGGCGGTTTGTTCTAATATGTCGTCAAACTCCAAATCAAAGTTTTCACAGGCAACCACAATGGTAAAAATAAAGGGACGGGAAATCCCTTCACGGCCATCAAACCTGACTACTCGTAATTCATCTTCTATGCCCTTAATAGTTAAGGTAAAACGGCTGGTGTTACCTATATCCATGCTCACCTCCTGCCACTACGACCAAGTTACTAATGCTGATAGAAGAGCTAACAAAGCCACGACAGAATAAGGGGGTTAGGAAAGGGGAGGGCGTTAACTGCAACATACAACACTACACTCTGACTAGCTGGCTAATATGATAGGGTGACTAGTTAAAACCACCTCACTAGCAGTGTAGTTAAAAAGATAGTATTTGTTGGGACAAAAGCTCTAGCAACTTAAAATCCCCATAGCCCCATTTTATCAGAGGGGGTCGCGAAAGTGCTTCAAATTAAGTTCCTTCTCCCCTGCGGGGGAGAAGGTTAGGATGAGGGGGCTCGCGTAGTGGTGGCTTTAAGGTAACTACACCCTCACCCCAGCCCTCTCCCAGAGGGAGAGGGTGCTAAAAATGACTTTTGCGACAACCTCATCAAAGGGGGGAGTCAGCTTTTACGACAACCTGCTCAGGGGAGAAGGAATGTACTGTTGACAGCTTTGGTAACAACCTAAAAAAGAGTCAAAAGTCCTTTTTTACCATTAATTATTATAAGACGCCTCTAAACTCACATTACTGTAATTACTAAAGGCATTTAGTAACACATAATAACTACCTGTTTTAGGTGTTTTATAGCTACATACTTCTAACTGAGTAGTTTTGTAGGGCCTGCAATCCCAACTCGATAGTGTTGGTTTAGTGCCTGCTTTTACATGCATATCAACATCACCTGTACCACCATCTACTTTTATTTTCAGGTTGCTGGCCCCTGCTGGTACATCAATTTTATAATACTTTTGATTACCTTTTTCAGCTGACAGCCCGGTTACAGGTACACCATTTTTCAGTTCTTTAACAACCTGTTTATCATAAGAAGCGACCAGGCTGATATTGCTATAGTTACTAAAGGCATGAAGCACTACATAATAAGTTGCTACTTTTGGTGTTTTATAATTACACTCTTCTCGCTGTGTAACCTTATAGGGCCTGCAGTCCCAGCTAGATAAGGTAGGTCTTGAGCCTGACTTGACATACATATCCGCGTCACCAGAGCCACCACTTATTTTAATTTTTAGATTGCTGGCTCCTACTGGTACTACAATTTTATAATATGCCTGTTTTCCTTTACTTGCAGAAAGCCCTGTTACAGGCATGCCATTTTTTAATACTTGATCATCTGGATCCGGGTCAGGGCCGGGACCATCAGGCACACCAGGGTTAGTTAACTTTGTCCAAGCACAGTATTTTGTATTATTTTTCTCTAGCCAAAAATAACGGCAGTCTGAATCATAACTATTTCTGCCAGTATGTACCTTAAACCCCGAAAGCTTGACATTATTAAGATGTTGATATCGACCATCTTTCTTTAAGCTAAAATGCTGATGAGGCCCAGTTGAGTGGCCACCCTGACATAAGGCTTGTGGCTTATTATTAGCATAATTAGCTACTTTTTGGTTCCGTGTAATAGTATCATTTGTCCGCACTTTAATATTATCTAAATGATAATAAGTGGTAGACCAACCTCCTGGGTGAATAATTTCCAAATTACATGATGAATGGACTTTCGCTCTACCTGGTGCAGCAGAAGCCACCCATATATTAGAGGTATTAGAACCCCAGCTACCACCATTATTTAAGTCAAGTGATGACTGAGGAAAACTACCACTACCATTATTAGTATGCGTCCCCCCATAGCGCCAGGCTTTACCCACCAAATAAGGTAATTGTAAGAGATTATCTGGTGGCAAATCGAAAAAATATTGCTTATTTGATAACGTTGATGAGTCACTTTCTACAATAGGCTCATTTGGAAACAATCGATAATAAATATTATAGAACTCTTCAATACTACTATTGTTAGTCATATTTTGATTTTGATGACCTTCAAATAATAGTTCTAATGATGTTTTTTCAATTAATTTTGTTTTACCATTTATTTTATAAAAATATTTTGCTAACTTAACAGCAACATCTTCCACCTGCTCAGAAAACCCATGTTTATCTGACAAGCTACCCATTGGCTTATAATATATGGATACATCTAAATTCTGATTTAAAACTAAGCCTGTTTGCTGCTCTATTAACGCTATAATAACTTTGGGGCTTATACTGGAATAGCCACTCCAATGAGAGATAACTTCAGCATAGTCAATTAAATGTGGTGCATTACTCTCAAGATAGTTCTTTATATCAAAACTAAGCATTTCATCTGTTGTATATATAAGCTGATTTTGCTCGAAGACATAGCTATCTCTAATAACATTATTTTGTTCTGTACTAACAACTGTTTTTGAAGCACTTAAAACAAAGATGATTGTAGAAATATTTAACAATCCTTTTTTAAGGTGTGTTATTTTTATGTTTTGGTTTCTCATAGCAACAATCCTTGTCTATAAATAGATGCAAATCTTATGGACTATTCGTAAATAGTATAATGATATGCACTATTGGATTTACGGGAGACATTTAACGGATACAATAAACAGTCTTGCAGCTAATTCATTTTTAACTAGAGAACCAATTCAAATTTTATAGATATTAATAGACCAATAGGAAAATAAAAAAGCGTTCACATGATTTTTTGCAATAGCACGCTGTTACATAGAAAAAGGAATAAATAAATTGACTTTGAGTAATAACTTATAGACCACCAGTTTTATAAACAAAAACCTTTTACCTTGATACTCCGTGTCATGGCTGTATGATAAACCTAGGGCCTGTTAACTCCAACAACTTATTATTTTCTGGTATTGTCAAGCTAATTAACTCAGACGTTATTTGATTATTAAATGCACAGTCTATAACTGTTTCTGTTGCATAGCCTTTGCCCTATTGCAGCGGACTAAGTGCCCAACCTATCTGTATCCCTTTCCAATCATCAGAATAGTGTAAACCAACATGAGTAATAAGTTCATTAGTTGATTGCTCAACAATTACCCAAAACCCACTATTATAGTCAGACCAGTGGTTGATAATGTATTCTATTTGCTTCCAAACTTGCTCTCTAGTTAGGGGGTTCCAGCACTTAGGAATCTCATAAAGTCACAGCTCTCGCAGATAGTCGCATAAGCATCTAAATTATTCTGGTCAAAACCACATAGCATTAATCGTTTCGTTTTAATTACAGGAACAGCCATTGTTGTTGACTGACTATAATTCAATCAATTCAAAAGCGTATAATAGCTGGTGTTTCAATATATATGCCCATAAACTAACCTTTCTTTAGTTCAACTGACTCTAACTGACTTATGCGAGAAATTCGAGTTTATTCACCTTTTACCCCACAAGAACAAACAATAATTGAACTGTCTGAAAGTGCTGCAGCACATATTGGACGAGTACTACGCATGAAGCCTGACCAAAACCTTACGGTGTTTAATGGTGAGGGTATAAGCTATCAAACAACGATTATTGAAGTCACTAAAAAGCACGTATCAGTTAAATTGGAGTATGACAATACTACCAATGTTGAGTCTCCACTATATACTCATCTCGGTCAAAGTTTATCCCGTGGTGAGCGAATGGACTACGCTATTCAAAAAGCCACTGAAATGGGGATTTCAGAAATTACTCCGCTTTTTTCTGAACGCTGTGAAGTCAAGCTAGCAGGAGACCGTATTAAAAAGCGTATGGCCCACTGGCAACAAGTAATTATAAGCGCTTGTGAGCAGTGTGGTCGTAGTCGACTGCCTATTATTAACCCACCTCAAACGCTTGATAATTGGGTTAGGCAAGTACAAGCTGATCAAAAGTTAGTGCTACACCATCGCACTGAACAAACTCTTCAAGCCATGAGTCAGCCTACTTCAGTTGCAGTACTCATTGGCCCTGAAGGTGGACTCTCCAGCAATGAGATACAACTAGCAGAGCAGCAGTGCTTTTCTCCATTGGCTTTAGGCCCAAGAGTCTTGAGAACAGAAACAGCTCCTATTGCGGTTTTGACGCTATTGCAAGCACAGTGGGGTGATTTTTAATAATTCCTCTTTTCATTCGATCTGTAAATTTTTATAGCTGGTGTAGTTATATAACAGTTTGTCACGTAATATCTTGCTTCTTGTAGTGTTTATACTAAGACTAAGGGCACCTCACTTGAAATTGATATCTGTAATACCAATAAACCTAAAAAGTTATACATTAACAGCTGTTGCTATTGCCTTTGCTCTACCTACCTCACCAATCGCGCTGGCTAGTGAGTGCTTCAGCCCATCTCCACACTATCAAAAAGATAAAGATACTTTTCAGCCGATTGAAAGCAAAAAATTAACTTATGCAGAGAAAAAAACGCTTAAACCCATTTTTAAGCATATGGATGGTCGTTGGAAAGGTACTGCAACAGGTTTCTTTTGTATGGGGACTGAAAAGGCACCAAGGAAAAAACCTGATAATTATATAATTCAAGAAATAGAAGTGAATACAAACTCATCTGGTGACTTAACTTTAAGTGCTCAATTATTGTCAGAAACAAAAGAAACGTCTCGTCAAGAGAATCTGAGGTTATTTATTAGTAGCGATATATTACGAGTAGGCCAAAATAGTAAGTCAGGTGATACCAGCTTAGATAGTGCAGCAAAAAACAAAATTGTATTTACTCAAAGGTATAGAATACCTACTCGTAAAGATGGCAAAATCAAAGGAAGTATAAGCCAAGAAATAATAAGAAACATTCATGCTTCAAGGTCCTCTATGACAATTGAGTATAATGTGTATACTCAAAATGTTTTAAGCTCTAAAAGTGTTTGGGAACTAAGAAAAAAATAATTTAATTATTTTAGTAGTAAATTATGGTTGTCCTATGATTATTATAAGAAAAATGATTGAAAGCGATCTAGCAGAAGTTAAAACACTATCTGTAGAAGAAAGTCAGACCAAATATGTGGGTACTACATCAGAAATCCTACAACACTCATCTGATACAAACCATTTTCATGTCATACAAAAAAATAAAAGCATTATTGGTTTTTTCATTATTGATACAGCTTATCATCAGCAATATTCTTTTGTTCAAGAAAGAGAGCTTGGTTTACGTGCTTTTTTAATTGATAAAAGCTTACAAGGAAATGGTCTAGGCAAACAAGCAGTCATGACACTTATTCCTTATCTAAAATCAGCTTATAAAGAGTGGACGTCTATAACCTTGACAGTTAACTGTCAAAACCCTGGTGCTTATAAGTGTTATTTAGCGGGAGGATTTACTGATACTGGCGAACTTTATAAGGAAGGGCCTGCGGGGCCACAATATATCATGAGAATGGATCTTAAATAGTATCCTACCTTATAGTTTGAATACCAAGGCCAATAAGCTAATCTATATTTCATATCTTCACGCAATGCTCGACTTTTCAGCTTATTAATTTAGCTTACTGTAGTTGAGCATTGCATACTATTAATTAAAATTACCCACAATTGAGTTCATCACTGCCACCAACTTATCAGTATTCAAGGGTGGTTTGATAAAAGCATGGTAGTCGCCCATGGGGTTTATTACTATCAGGTTACCACTATGATCTACCAGATAATTCTCATCTTTTGGATTAACAACAGGTGAAAATGGAATATTCAGTTGGTTTGCCAAGTTATAAATAGATTTTAAATCACCAGTAACACCTAAAAAATCTTTATCAAAGTAAGGAACATAGTTAGATAGTTGCTCAATAGAGTCACGACCTGGATCTACACTAACAAAGACATAGTTTATTTTTTCAGCTATATCAGTATATTCTTCTGACAACTTTAGCTTCAATTGCTTCAATTCTGTTAAGGTTGTAGGACATATATCTGGACATGAAGTATATCCAAAGAACATAACTGTCCATTTTCCTTTTAGCTCTTTATTTGTAAATGCTTTATTATCATGAGAGGTAAGGCTTATTTCAGATAATGTTCGAGGTGTTTTTAATATATAAGTACCTTGAAGCTGTAGTTGTTCTGGTGACAGCAGCGGCATGCTGGTTACTTTGTTTACTAATAGTACAATACATAACGTAATAAATATTATACAACCAGCTACCGTTAGCTTTATACTTTTACTCATTATTTTTTCCTATATTTTTTGTTATATACTCAAGTTGATAGGCATATAATGATCTACCAATAATGCAACAAATAATAGCATTAAGTAAGTAATTGAAAACTTGAATGTTTTAATAGCAGCATGAGGTACACTGTCTTTATATAACACAACTGTCCAATAAATAAACCTCATACCTAACACCAGAGCACTGACTAGATATAGCAAACCACTCATCCCAGTCAGAAATGGCATGACAGTAACCAGTAATAAAATGATTGTATATAATAAAATATGTAGTTTGGTATAAGACTCTCCATGAGTAACGGGTAACATAGGAATGTTAACAGCAGCATACTCTTTTTTTCTGTGGATTGCTAATGCCCAAAAGTGGGGCGGCGTCCAGGCAAAGATAATTAATACCAATAATAAACTATTAGGCTCTAATTGATTTGTAACAGCTGTCCAACCCAGTAAAGGTGGTGCAGCCCCCGCCAAACCACCAATCACAATATTTTGTGGAGTAGCGCGCTTTAAAAACATAGTATAAACAACTGCATAACCAATGAGTGATGCAAGAGTCAACCAAGCAGTTAAAGAGTTGACTAACCAAACTAGCAAACAAATTCCAGAAAGTCCTAGCAATGCTGCAAATATAATAGCCTGATTATTATCAATTTTACCCTGGGGAATTGGTCGCTTATTTGTTCTGGACATTACCTGGTCAATGCGCTGATCAACCAAATGATTAATAACAGCAGCAGAAGCTGCGCAAGCAGCAATACCTAAACTACCAAAAACTAATGCATTAAATGGTACCCACCCAGGAGTAGCGAGGCACATTCCAATAATGGCTGTTAACATTAATAACGCAACTACTTTAGGCTTGCATAATTCTAAATAGTCGCGCCAATTTGCCTGGGTAGCTGTTATTGTTTTATTCATTTTATTCTCCTTCTATACCCTTCTCAAATGATTTTTATACCCCTAGGGCACAAGGGGTATAAAAACCATTCGCTTTGGCTATTCGCTACCAATTTAAATACTTCTCTGTAGAATTGGGCTTGCCTTGCCAATTTTATATAGTTGATAGTTTAAACCAACTAAAGATATTAACAGTAAGGCTCCACATGCATTGTGGGCTACAGCCACAGGTAATGGAATAAACCAGACTATATTACTAATACCCAATGACAACTGAACAATAAGTATTGACAAAATAGTAATAGCCCAATTATTAATATATTGTTGATTTACTTTTTCTAAGTTCTCTAATTTCACACGCATTAAGCTAAAGCACATATAGCAAAGGAAAAGGGCTGTAATGACTGCTCCTATGCGATGCGCCATATGGATAGCTGTGCGAGCATTGCTATCCATTACTCCTCCTAAATAATTAGGACCTATTTGCTGAAAAATATTAAATCCCTGACTAAAGTCCATTTCTGGCCAATAGCTGTCATGGCAGGTTGGAAAATCCATACAGGCAATAGCTGCATAATTTGAGCTGGTCCAACCACCCAACATTATCTGGATAACTACTATAACAAGCCCAATCCTAGCTAATACTTTGTATTTAAATAAATTACTAGCATATGATTTACTATTATTTTGTTGGCTTGTATTTTCCCTAGATACTCTCAACCTAAGCAAAAGTAAAAACAGCAAACTGAGTGTTGTAAAACCGCCAATTAAATGAGCTAGTACAACCTGTGGCCATAGCTTCAATGTTACTGTCCACATACCAAATGCAGCCTGTATAACAACCAATACTAATAAAAAAAATGGTAACTTAATTGGGTAACTGTTATCTTGCTTATTTTGGCGAAAAGCAACAACTGCTATCATTAATATAAATAATCCTAAGGTTCCAGCAAGATAGCGGTGAATCATTTCCGGCCATCCCTTTGCCGATTCAACAGGGGTTTCAGGAAAACGTAAATTGGCTTTTGCTACATCCACACTACTCTCTGGCACTGTTAAAAATCCATAGCAACCAGGCCAGTCAGGACAGCCAAGACCAGCATCAACCAATCGGGTGTAAGCACCTAAAATAACAACTAGGGCTGCTAATGCAGTAGAAAAAAGTACTAACCAATACCCTGCTTTTACTCTCATAGTTACTCCTACTAGTGAGACTAGCCTATTCTTGATATTTTCAATAAATGTTTAATATCTGTTAATATTGCTTTGCCTGAATGATGCTCAGTGTAATACATCATTATATTACCTAAGGGGTCTGCTAATAAAATTGTATTGTTAACTGGTGGTATTTTATCAGTTAAATATTGATTTATTTCAGTTTGAGAAATTTTACCTAATTTAAGTTTTGGGTGCTCTTTAAAAATACTTTTAACAGACTGTTCACTTTTTGTTGATAAATATATGCGCTCTAACCTACTGGCTTCTTTACCCAATGCTATATGCACTTGCCTGGTGATATAAAGTTGTTGTTGACATAATTTATTGCAGTCACCTGTAGCTATTATAATAAGTTTCCAAGTCTGCTCTGTTGATTCATATACCTTAGCTCTATCATTTGTTAAGATCTTTAGTTTTAAATCTTGTATTGATATTGATGGTGAAACCAGCTCACCATTGTTCGTTTTTCCTATATTGGAGAAAAATCCAGAATAATAGCTAGCATAAGCAGCAACTATACCAATAATCGGAAGCCCAAGAATGACAGTTAAGAGTAGCTTCGCTTTTGCTTGTTTTTTCAATTGTATGACTCCCTTACTTCTTTAGCATTCTTTAATAGAAAACGAACAAATAAAATTAAAATAATCAAAGCTATCGAAAACCATTGTATTGCATACCCCCAATGTTTTTCAGGATTAATATTTATAGGCTTATAGTGAGGAATAAATGAACCAGCTTGCGGAGTATTCAATCTTAACAAATAAAACTTATCTAAGTTATAAATACTTTTTAATTGCTCTCTATCTAAAGCTTGGATTATTTTAGGCCAATCACTTGATAGTGAGTCTTTCGCCAGCAAAAAAGGTTTAGTTAGTTTATTAAACAGCAACCCTGTTAACTCCAACTGCTGATTATCTTCTGGAATTTCTGGTATTTTATCTCGCTTGATTACTGGACCCAGCCACCCTCTATCCACCAATACATACTGATTATTTTTTGTTAAAAATGCCGATATAACATTAAAGCCAGGCTTACCATTGACTATCTGATTATCAAGTAAAAGGTGTTTGTTTTTTATATACTGTCCTGTTAGCTTTACATGCTGATAATTGATATCTTTTTCTTTATAGCTAGAAATTTCTTTAACTACTTGCCCAAATTCAACCGGATCTCCAATACTCTTATTTATAAAGGCACTTTCTAGCCTTTCTTTTTCATACGCTCTAGATACTTGCCAAACACCTAACATCACTGTCAGAGTAATTACACTAAGCATAAATAGTGTAAGCCAGTAGTGTTTAGTTATATTTTCAACTAACAACTGCATTGATAACTATCTCATTGACTCAATAAACATATACATTTTATTGCTAGTTCTACATCTTTTTTTAGTGTACCCTTTATTTTAAATTTCATATTCTTTAGCTCATATAATTATATTATTAAACATACAGGTTATTGGCGTGTGGATTAAAGTCACTATTATTATTTTATTACTAGCTGTTATTTCCAGCTTATTCGCTGGGTTTTACTTTCTTATTCATGATGAAAGTAAAACTGGTCGTTTAGTGAAATCATTAACTTTAAGAGTATCTCTCACTGTTATGATTATTTTTCTACTTATTTATGGTTACTACACAGGTGAAATAGCCCCTTCATCACCTTGGTTACATGTTTTTTAATAACCCCCTACCTCCTCCTTTATCAAAGGGGGAGGTTAGATTCACTATCTTCTTATTATGGCACCCTCACAGAGGACTAATATTTAAAACACATAAACAAAAATAAACAATCCAATCCACACAACATCTACAAAGTGCCAATACCAACTGGAAGCCTCAAATGCAAAGTGTTTTTCACCACTAAAATGTCCTTTATATACACGAATCAGCATGATAGTTAACATAATGGCACCCAGTGTTACATGAGCCCCATGAAACCCAGTTAAAATGAAAAATGTTGAGCCATAAATTCCCGCATTTAAGGTTAAACCCAATTCATTGTATGCATGTATATACTCTTCTACTTGAAAGAATAAAAATGCGTAACCTAATACTAGTGTAGCAATCAACCAGCCTTTAACTTTTGCTCGATCATTTTCTCTTAATTTATGATGTGCAAAAGTCAATGTAACACTTGAAGTAACCAACAGTATGGTATTGAGCAAAGGAATATCCCAGGCTTCTATAACACCTTTTGGACCACGAAACAACTCATTATCTGGATTACTCATTAACGGCCAAGCACTTTCAAATTCTGGCCACAGCAGCTTATGAGTCATCTCTGTATGGCCCTCTCCTCCCAGCCAAGGAACAGAAAGTGTACGAACATAAAACAATGTGCCAAAAAAAGCAGCAAAAAACATGACTTCTGAAAAAATAAACCAACACATCCCCCAACGAAAAGTTCGATCCATTTGAGGGCTATACAACCCAGCTCGGCTTTCTGTAATAACATTACTAAACCAGCCATACAACATATAAGCCATGATTAATGCGCCTGCAAATAAAATCCAATGCGCAGAAGAATCTTGTACTTTCTGAGTAGTATCATTCAATAAACTGGCAGCGCCATATACAGTTAAAAACAGTCCAATAGAAGCAATTATTGGCCATTTACTTTGTGCCGGTACATAATAGGAGCTTTCGGTCGCCATTTACACTAATCTCCATCTAATTGTATTTTTTATATGTTGCTTTTATGCCTCTTCTACCAGGCATTAACTATCCATATTTGTCGCAACTTTTTCTGTCGAGCTTTCCGTCACATCAAATAAAGTATATGACAGTGTTAATTTTTTAATATGTTTTGGTATTTCTTGGTCAATCACAAACCGCATGGGCATAACAACCTCTTCACCCGCTTGCAGTGTTTGCTGCTCAAAGCAAAAGCACTCTGTTTTTTGTAAAAATATTGTCCCTTCAGATGGGCTGATACTTGGCACAGCCTGACTACTTCTGGTCGTATTTGTAGGATTTTTAGCAAAAAACTCAACACTTTTTAGCTGACCAGGATGAACTTTGATTTGTGACACTACAGGCTTAAATTCCCACTGAGCACCTTCACCCAGGTTAGTGATAAATTGCACAGTAATCTTTCGTGATTTATCAACAACTGCTGATGTACTTTGATATTGGTAAGCTTCGCTATTGGTTTTACCATTCAATCCAGTTACCTCACAAAACACATCATATAATGGAACCATAGCGAAACCAAAACCAAACATACCTACAACAATTAGACTTAGTTTGATAACAGTTGTTTTAATTGCCCGTTGTGCCACTTTCATTTTAACAACCTACTTTATATCAGGTGGTGTCGAAAATGTGTGGTAAGGTGGTGGTGATGGCAAAGACCATTCTAAGCCTTCTGCTCCCTCCCAAACTTGAGGTGTTGCCTTTTTACCACTCATAATGGTTTTAATAACAATAAATAAGAACAAGAGCTGGGTTGCACCAAATAAGAAAGCACCCACACTGGAAATCATATTAAAGTTGGCAAATTGTAAAGCATAATCAGGAATCCTTCTTGGCATGCCAGCTAAACCAACAAAATGCATTGGGAAAAAGGCTAAGTTCATACCAATAAAAGATAACCAAAAATGGGTTTTACCTAATAATTCATCGTACATATGACCAGTCCATTTTGGCAACCAGTAATAAATACCTGCATAAATACCAAAAATTGCACCTGGTACTAAGACATAATGAAAATGTGCAACTACAAAGTAAGTATCATGATATTGAAAGTCAGAAGGAGCAATTGCCAACATTAAGCCAGAGAAACCACCTATGGTAAACAAAATGACAAAAGCGATAGCAAATAGCATAGGCGTTTCAAATGTTAACGCCCCCCGATACATGGTTGTTACCCAGTTAAATACTTTCACCCCTGTTGGTACTGCAATTAACATAGTCGCATACATAAAGAACAGCTCTCCTGTTAATGGCATCCCAACAGTAAACATATGATGGGCCCAAACAATAAATGACAGAAAGGCTATCGAAGCCGTGGCATAAACCATTGAGGTATAACCAAATAAAGGCTTCCGAGAAAATGTTGGAATGATTGCAGAGACAGCCCCAAAAGCAGGTAAAATCATAATATATACTTCCGGGTGGCCAAAAAACCAAAAAACATGTTGAAACAGTACTGGGTCACCACCACCACCAGCATTAAAGAAACTGGTACCGAAGTGAATATCCATCAACATCATAGTCACGACACCCGCTAAGACAGGCATAACTGCTATTAACAAAAATGCAGTAATCAGCCAGGTCCATACAAATAACGGCATTTTCATCATGGTCATACCAGGGGCGCGCAAATTAAGAATGGTTGCGATTATATTAATCGCCCCCATTATGGAAGAAATCCCCATCATATGTACTGACAAAATAAAGAAGGTAACTGAAGGTGGTGCATAGGTAGTAGAAAGAGGCGCATAAAATGTCCATCCAAAGTTAGGTGCTCCTCCTTCCATAAACAATGAGCTTATTAAGATAAAAAATGCAAAGGGTAAAATCCAAAAGCTCCAGTTATTCATCCTCGGCATAGCCATATCTGGTGCTCCAATCATCATCGGTACCATCCAGTTAGCTAGCCCAACAAATGCCGGCATAACTGCACCAAACACCATGATTAAACCATGCAAGGTGGTCATTTGATTAAAAAACTCAGGATCAACTATTTGCAACCCCGGTTGGAACAACTCTGAGCGAATAACCATTGCCATCAAACCACCCGTAAGGAACATGGCAAAACTAAACCATAAGTACATTGTTCCAATGTCCTTATGGTTTGTGGTTAACACCCAACGCATAAACCCTTTAGCAGGACCATGATGGTGGTCATCAGCTGTGTGGGTATGATCATCAATAACGGCACTCATTAGCTGACTCCTATCCTTTTTATTGTCCTGCTTCGTTAAACTTAACAATGTCCATAGGCACTACTTGATCACCTGTATTATTACCCCAAGCATTACGTTGATAAGTAATAACAGCTGCAATATCCACTTCACTTAGTTGTTTGCCAAACGCTTGCATTGCTGTCCCCTGCACACCATTCACGACAACTTCTATGTGCTTTTGAGGCTCACCCACTGCAATCTTGCTTCCTTTAATAGCAGGGAAAACAGGAGGCACACCTTCTCCATTAGCCTGGTGACAAGCTGCACAAGTCTTGATGTATACTTTTTCTCCTCGGCTATAAAGCTCTTCTGATGTCCAAACTTTATCTCGTAACTCTCGTTCTTTAGCCGCAGCTTCTTTTTTAGCTACTAACCAGGCTTGATAATCTTCCGCTGACTTTGCTTCAACCACAATTGGCATAAAGCCATGGTCTTTACCACAAAGCTCAGCACACTGCCCACGATAAATGCCAGGCTCTTCAATCCTCGTCCAAGCTTCATTAATGAAGCCAGGAATCGCATCTTTTTTTACTGCTAAGTCAGGTACCCACCAAGAGTGAATAACGTCATTAGCCGTAATTAAAAATCGTATTTTTTTATTGACAGGCACAACCATTGGTTCATCAACTTCTAGTAAGTAGTGATCACCTTTCGGTTCTTCATTAGCTATTTCTGCTTTAGGTGTACTAAGGTTGCTAAAAAAGCCTACATCATCAGCAAGGTATTTATAGTGCCACTTCCATTGATAGCCAGTTATTTGAATATCAATATCAGATTCTTTGGTGTCATAGACCTGAATTAAGGTTTGTGTAGCTGGTACAGCCATTGATACCAGAATAAGAAAGGGTATAGCAGTCCATATTATTTCTATTAAAGTATTTTCATGAAAAGCGGCGGGTTTAGCACCCAGTGACTTTCGGTGCATTAACATTGACCAAAACATCACGCCAAAAACCACAACCCCTATGACAACGCAAATCCAAAAAATCGTCATGTGAAGATCGTAAATGGAGCGGCTAACTTCAGTAACCCCTTGGGGTAAGTTATATCCCCACTCCCCATACACCGACCCACATGCCAGTAGCGTGCTGAAAGCAGCTATTAGCTTAGGTTTATCTCCTAACAACATTCCTTATGCCCCTTGATTATATTTATGTGCTAGCAGGCTAATACTCGCTTTGAGAATTTTTTACTGGTATCCAAACCTTTAATACTCAATATTTGTGTTGTTCACACTATCCACTTTGGTAAGACAATTGACACTTTTAAAGTTAGAGACATTTAACTTATTAATATTTGGCTTTAGAAGGACACAATCTTTACTAAAGGACAACCTTTATCAACATACTATCTTTCACAACCCTGCCTTGATAAGACCAATACACCAATTAGTTATTATTGTGCTTTACTAAAAACCATTTGCAATCCAAGCTTGCTTACACCTTATCAATACCCTTCCATACTACTTTCATATATACCCTTCGCATTGGGTATATCTTAATACTACTTGTTCGGTATAAATTTTTGTTTGCTGTTAGTCACTTTCTTAACCCGACATTATTGGTCTTATTATTACATCGGATGGGCTATAAGGTTGTCATTGGTAGCTGAATTACACAGCTAAACCTGCTTAATTCATACACGACAAACCATTAATATGTGCTTAACCATCATCTTGGATCACCACCATCACCTGGCGCATACCATAACGAATAAATACTATTTTCACGATGGCAACAATACTTGCTAAAAGTTAACTAAAATGTCGCTGACTTTTGTAAGAACTACTTATTTTCACAATTGCATAGCCTGTTACTTCAATTTTTCTCATTTTTGCAATTGCTTATCATTTTCATAACTGCTTGTCACTGAACTTAAGTAAACACTTAGCCCACAATTCCATACAACTGCCTTATTATAACGAACCCCATTCTTACGGCAACTGGCGTTAACGCAGAAAACTAATCTTAGAGTCATTCAGAAAAAAATTATTGAGCTGAATCAATGAGTTATGAGAGAAAATATTGCAAATAATATTTTATTATAAAAAAACAGTTTTATTAAAAATATGTTACTCTTCTTATATTATCCAGCAACTTCGTTTATCGATTAATAATACAAGTCATTCTTTATATGAGCAATATTCATGTAAGCGTATGGGCCATTGCCTGGCCTATGATGTTAGCTAATATCACTACCCCATTACTTGGGTTAGTCGATGCTGCCGTATTGGGCCATTTACCAGAAGCTTACTATTTAGGTGCAGTTGCCATCGGTTCTGCTATTTTTAGCTTTATTTTCTGGAGCTTTGGCTTCCTTAGAATGGGCACGACAGGTGTTGTAGCCCAAGCTTTTGGCGAAAATAATTACACCGCGATTCACAGATACTTTTGCCAATCAATCATTATTGCTTTAGTGATTGGTACTGTTGTGATTAGTTGTCAGTCAATTATTTTATGGCTAGGTAGACTGTTTTTTGCTCCACCTGCTCAAGTATTAGACGAGTTAAACATTTACTATGGGATTAGAATATGGTCTGCACCTGCCGTACTAATTAACTTTACGATGATAGGCTGGTTGATTGGCGTACAACGCACCAGGGTTCCATTACTACTGACTGTAATAGCACACTCAACAAATATTGTGTTAGACATTCTACTAGTGATGGTTTTTAAACTAAATACTGCAGGTGTTGCGTTTGCTACGGTAACTGCTGACTATCTGACACTCATCATCGGTTTAATCTGCTGTAATAATGTATTGCGCAATCTGGGTCAGCCTTTATTCGTCAGCATTAATTTACAGGGCATCAAACAGCTCCTTCTGATTAATAAGGACTTATTTTTTCGTTCACTATGTCTACTTCTCTGCTTTGCATTTTTCACTGCTCAAGGGTCACGGCAAGGCGAACAAATTCTGGCTGCAAATGCATTGCTGATCAATTTTTTGCTGATTATTTCTAATGGCTTGGATGGCTTTGCCCATGCTGCTGAAGCTCTGGTTGGTAAAGCTATTGGAGAGAAAAACCTTGATTACTTACGCCTGGCAATTAAGTCAACAGGCATTTGGTCTGTTGTTGGCAGTGTCTGTTTTATGCTTTTATTTTGGTTGTTTGGCAAACAGATCATTTTTTCACTGACTGATATTGAGTCTGTTAGAGAACTAGCTATTACCTATTTACCATGGCTTATTTGGCTACCCTTAGTCACTGTTTGGAGTTATTGGTTAGATGGTGTATTTATTGGCACAGTAAGAACAGACTTAATGATGTATACCGTTTTAGCTAGCAGCCTGTTTATTTATTTACCAGTTTGGTGGTTTACTAGGCAACTAGACAATACAGGGTTATGGTTTGCTTTCTTTTCTTTTTTAAGTGCACGAAGCTTATTCGCAGCATTAGGCTTTTATTATATGAACAAGAAACAAGCTTGGATCAGGGCCTGTTGATATCTTCTAATAACTCATCACACATCGTACACCTTCTACCTTACATAACTGTGCTTTTGGGAAACTCTAAGCAGTCCTCGTGAGTAAGGCTCATAAAATTTTGCCGCTGAGGTCATATAGCCTATCATTAGGCTAACACTTGTTTTATACTCGTGTAGGTAATAATGTAGGGTAAATGAATCCTAGGCATATCGTCTGATATCATTATTATCTTTCGTCATCTCTTACTATATTTTAGCTACTTTAGAAGTGGCATAGCCTCATTAAAAATTCAGGTAACCCAAAATAACAAGTAGAGTCCAAGTACGACAAGGGGAGTGGTTAGGGCATTATGGACGATCGTGATAATAGCCTCTTAAAAAATAAGAAAACCAGATTTTCACTTAATATAGAGGTGTTTGGTTTTCGCTGAGTTAAAAAGAAAAATCAAATAAAATTCCAGGGGATTAGCTCCCTGTTACGTTTTTTCTAAATACGTGCTACTTATAGCATTTAATTCTAAAAAAAATCTCTGCCATAAGTTTGGCTTAAAGTATATTACAAAAGGCTATTAAAATTTAGCATTTATATACAGTACACAAGAGGTTTTATACTAATTCTAAAGCTCCTTTATAGCTTTTTTGTTAAAACCATTGTTTTTTATGCTAATTATTTATTTAGCTTTTTATGCAATTTGCAATCCGCTTCAACGTATTAATTATTTACAAACAGTTTAATTTTTAGACCTTAATGGAGTTAGGCTCTAGTCGGTGATGCTTATGATAGTGAGTGGTATGAAACAAGCCATTACTGAAGCTAAGGAACAGAACCTTGTCAGTTCCGAGTGGGTAGCTCAGCTAGCGGTGCAAAGTAAACAGTTACATAGAACCATCAAATTACCTGAAGCACAAGGAGATCAAGCCCTCTTTAACTTTGTGATTCAATATATTGAAGCTGTACCAGGCTTTATTGAACACATCTTAAATACAGCAGCTAAGCAGAACTTGCTTAAAGTCATTGAACCGGTTGTTAAACAAGCCACTGGTTTTTTTAGGCAACCACCTAAGCAAGTAAGAGCTAAATATCATTTTGATCATTTAGGAGATTTATACCAATTAATGGATCAGGCTTATTTAGCTCATCGGTTATTAGAAGAGTTAAATGATGCATTTATGCTGCAAACAGGGATACCAATTTTGCCAATGGATATTACCAAAGCCAATTTAATTATCTATGGCATGCTTGGTGATGCACATGGTTGCCAACTGGAGAGCCTGGTGCAAGAAACAGCCAGCCAATTTGACTTATATCGAATTGTTGATCAGAGGCAAATTAATAAACAGCAAGTTTCATTATCTGAGCAAAACTGGCCTTGCTTTAGTACCCAATTAGGTATTTGTTTACAACTACGAGAGCGCCATTTGCGTTTAGTATAATTAGTAGTTTTATACTAATAACTTTTCGTATGCCATTTGCTTAGGTACTTTGCTAACACCTCAAAGTGAATCCTGATTGATATAGAGGCATATACTTAAAAACCCTGCTAATGCAGGGTTTTTAATGCAATATCAATTGCCAAAAAGATTAAGCTTTTTTCTGTGGTTGTTTCGATTTAAGCTTTGGGTTTGGATAAAACTTAAGCGGCTGGCTGGCTGGTTGAGAACTAGCATCAGCCTGATTTACTCGGGTTGGCAGCTCAACAGGTGAGCCAATTGTAGCCATACTGTCTGTATAGCCACATTCAACACATTCTCTCACTTCATGATCATTTTCTTGGAAAACGACTATTCGGTCCATCATTGCACACCGGGGGCATACAGCCCCAGCGATAAAGCGTTTACTAATACTCATTTTGCTATTGCGTAATCCCACTATGTTTTAATAATGGCTCAATACTAGGTTTGTGGCCACGAAAATCCACAAACAACTTCATGGCATCTTCCGAACCACCTTTTTCCAAGATAGTGGCCAAAAATTGCTGCCCAGTGATTTGATCAAAGATACCATGCTCCTCAAACTTTGAAAAAGCATCTGCTGATAATACTTCCGCCCATTTATAACTGTAATAGCCAGCGGCATAGCCACCTGCAAATATATGTGAAAAGCTATTTTGGAAGCGATTAAACTCTGGCGCAGGAACAACTGCTACTCGCTGTCTTACTTCATTTAATACTTTCTGAACATCCATACCTGTCTGGTGTTCCAGGTGCAACTTAAAGTCAAATAAAGCAAACTCAAGTTGCCGTACCATCATCATACCTGACTGAAAGTTTTTCGCTGCCAGCAGTTTATCAAGCATCTCATCTGGCAATACCTCACCTGTTTGATAATGACCAGAAATCAGCATTAATGCATCTTTTTCCCAACACCAGTTTTCTAAAAATTGACTGGGTAGTTCCACTGCATCCCATGGCACTCCATTAATACCAGAAACATCCATATAGTCCACTTGGGTAAGCATATGATGTAGCCCATGACCAAACTCGTGGAACAGTGTTGTTACTTCATCATGAGTTAATAGCGCTGGTTTCTCTCCTACTGGTGGCGTAAAATTACACACCAAATAAGCAATAGGAATCTGTACCTGAGTGCCTTTTTTGCGCCTTACTTGGCACTCATCCATCCAGGCACCACCACGCTTTTTACTCCTAGAATAAAGATCTAGGAAAAACTGACCTACCACTTTATTATCGCGAGTTACATTGAAGAACTTAACATCTTTGTGCCAAATATCTACGCCATCAACTTCAACAATTTCAATACCAAATAATTGGTGTACTACTTTGAACATTCCTGAGACTACTTTTTCTGCTGGAAAGTAGGGCCTCAACTGTTCTTGAGAAATGTCATATCGAGAGTGCTTTAATTTTTCAGCATAATAAGCCACATCCCAAGCTTCGAGTTGCTCAATGTCATCCAGTTGCTTGGCAAACTCCGTTAACTCTGCAAATTCTTGCTTGGCGACAGGATAGGTTTTTGCAGCAAGCTCATTTAAAAACTCCATCACTTCTTCTGGAGACTCTGCCATTTTGGTTGCCAGCGATAGCTCTGCATAATTGTTAAAACCTAGTAGCTGAGCTAGTTCGTGACGCAAGGCTAAAATGTCGTCTATTAATGAACTGTTATCCCATTTACCTGCATTTGGTCCTTGATCAGAGGCTTTTGTGCAAAAAGCAGTGTACATTTCCTGCCGTAACTGTCTATTTTCACAATACGTCATCACTGGTAAATAGCTGGGAAACTCTAAAGTTAACAAATAACCCGTTAGCTCTTTTGTTTGGGCTGCTGCTTCTGCAACTTCTAATGCCGACTCTGGTAACCCTTCTAGTTCACTTTTATCAGTAATGTGTTTTTCCCAATGATGAGTAGCATCTAACACATTGTCTGAGAACTTGCTGGTTTTTTCAGATAACTGCTTTTTCAGCTCGCCATAACGTTGCTTAGCTTCCCCTTCTAAAGCAATGCCAGATAACCGGAAATCTCTTAATGCATTAGTGATCACTTTTTGTTGAGCAACATCTAAAGTTTTAAATTCTTCAGAATCAGCCAATGCCTGATAAGTTTTAAACAACCCTTGGTGCTGGCCAATCCAGGTGCCGTATTCAGCTAACTTGGGAAGACAGTTATTGTAGACTTCTCTTAACTCTGGGCTGTTAACTACCGAATTCATATGGCTTACAGGTGACCAGGCTTTATTCAAGCGGTCGCTAATATCTTCCAGGGGAGTATTCACAGATTCCCAACTGACTGCAGAATCCTGTTTAACAAGTTCATCAATAGCTTGCTTATTTTCAGCTATTAATTGATCAATGGCAGGCTCCACATTCTCAGGTTTAATGATACTAAAGGGAGGCAGTTCATGGCTTTTTAACAGAGGATTAGTCATGGTGTTCCTTATCAGTCTAAGATAGCTACTATTTAAAGATTACAATCATTTACTAGTTGCGGTTAATTAAAAGATACAATGGGTTTGATTGGCTCATTATTCAATAAGCAGTGGTGGGAGGCGTGAATGCTGAGACTTTCACGACTCCTTGAAGGATAAAAAGATATGTCTACTACAATACGCGAATTCCAAGGTCATCGTCCCGAAATAGCTGATAGAGTATGGATCGACCCAACTGCCACCATTATAGGGAAAGTCACCATTGGAGAAGATTGCTCTATATGGCCTCAAGCAGTCGTTCGTGGTGACATGCACTCTATTTCAATTGGTGCCAGAACCAGTATTCAGGATGGCTCAATCTTACACATCACTCATGCAAGCAGTTATAACCCAGACGGCTACCCATTAATTATTGGTGATGACGTTACTGTTGGACACCTGGCAATGCTACATGGCTGCACCATTGGTAGTGAAGTATTAGTAGGCATGAAAGCAACAGTCATGGATGGCGCAGTGGTTGAGTCACAAGTCGTTATCGGCGCTGGCAGCTTGGTACCCCCAGGCAAAACATTAGAAAGTGGCTATTTATATGTAGGCAGCCCAGCCAAACAGGTAAGAGCCCTTACTGAACAAGAGCTGTCTTATTTTAAGTACAGTGCAGAGAACTATGTGAAACTGAAAAATCAATATTTGGTGGAACAAGCGCAGAGTTAAATAAACTCTCGTTTACTTCATAGCTCCGGTTGTTGCAAAAAGCTAGCGGATATGGTGTGACAGGGTGTTCTGTAGCTGCGACAAGGAAGTCGCTTCAGCTCTTGATGGGCCAGGGATGGCACTTCAAGAACGGCGGAAGAATATCCTGTACTCCATGTTGGACATTAAATTTAATTTCTACACCCTTTTGCAACACCCTGCTCTGGGAGAAAACATTAAAAATGATAGTGCCAGTCGCATAACGTACTAAAATCCATTGTCATTCCCCCACAAACAATTGCCACTACCTTGTCATAGGGTTCCAGGACTTCATCAACACAATAAATAGGAGATAATGTGGCACCACAAGCAGGCTCAACTATTACTTGTTGATGATTGGCAAATGCCAAGCAGGCTGCTACTGCCTGCTGGTCGGACACTGTAATAGAGTGGACGGTATGTTCATTAGCAGCACTCACTGCTTGCTTTGCCACCTGCCTAGCACCTAAGCTAGTAGCAATCGTACTAATTTTATCTATCGTAATGGGTTCACCTGCTTTCATGGCTGCATTAAATGAAGCAGCCCCTTCTGTTTCAACCGCTATAACTGGTACATCCTCCCAGCCTTCTATCATCAAGCCTTTAATTACACCACTAAGCAGCCCACCACCACCAACCGAAAGCATAATGGCATCAGGCTTTTCAATCTGCTGTTTTAACTCAGTAACCATTGAGGCGTGGCCTTGCCATATCAAAGGGTCATCAAAAGGATGGATCAAGACAGTATCAGGCTCTTCAGCCAGTTGCAAAGCGTGTTGATTGGCTTCATCCCACACTTTGCCAACCACAACAAGCTCTACCTGTTGTTCTTCAATTAACTCGCGTGCATGTTCAGGTGTCGTTTCAGGTACGACAATTGTTGCAGGAATATTCAATTGACGAGCAGCATAAGCAACAGCATAACCAGCATTCCCACCTGAAGCACAAACAAAGTGTTTAACACCTTGTGACGCATAATGCTGACAAGTTAAGCCAATACCCCTAATTTTAAAAGATGCTGTTGGTTGCCAACACTCCATTTTCAGCAAAATTTGTTTTTGCGCCTGCTGGCTCAAACGCTGATGATGAATAACAGGGGTTTGCCAATGGAGAGGGGAGAAATGCTGTTCAGTCATAAAAACTCCTTGTGCTTGAAACGAATATAGCACGAAATGGAGTGTTTATAGTACCTAGCTCTAAATTTACCTTAAAGGTGATTTTCAGCAAATAAAAAACTTCACCATTCATAAGAGCAAATAATAAACACAGTTACCCTAAACTAACAGTGATTGTGCCACTATTGACTTATACCCTACGACCCTTCGCTTTGGGTATATAATTTGTACGTTACCCCATCCTTTGATGTATGACTTTTGCTTAACGGCTCCATTTATCAGCTGGAAGTTGATTGCCATAACTATCAATGAACAGACTTCCATCTTTAGTTTGTGCTCCTACTGGTCTTGCCTCTAGCTTTACACACTCATTAATATCATTAGACATTGGCGGAGTAACATCACATGTCATTGCCGAAACTAAATAAAACTGTTCATGGCTTGCTACTGTATCAGCCCTGTAATCCAAGTCCTTCAGTTTAGTTGTATATTTTATATTCTCTGTAAAATACCTCTCCTGAGCTTGCATGACTTCAAATAGCATTGCTTTGCCATCAGCACGCCTGGTTCTTTGCATATGCTCTTGGTAGCTTGGTACGGCAACAGTTGCCAGTAATGACAAAATAACCACTACTATTAACACCTCTATCAATGTATAGCCTGAGCTATTACTAAGCTGGATGTCCATATTCATGCCCTGTTATTCCATATCAGGTATCACCAACTGTTGTTATACAATTATTCTTCCCGCCAGAAAGTTTTATACAAAGTATCTCGCTCTTCTAAAGCATCTGTATTAATTTCAGTACCTACTGCAACAACTGGATCACCTTCTCTTTGAATAACACCAGGTGTACCAGGTATACCACCATTTTTTAATATAAAGTGACGTCTTTTCTTGCCTGGCTTGTTGCTATTACCTGAAGGCACTACTGCTGTCGCATCTTGCAAATTAACCGCATAAAGTAAACCTGTGCCAGCAGAAGGTTTGCAAGGGTCGTTGCTTTGTTGTGCTGTAGTAGGCTGATGAGTCGTAAATAATAGAACTCCCGCATAAGTAGTCGATTCACCTAATACTTTTTCACCTTCATGCTCTAGTCTGATAAACCATCCTTTTGCAGCATTTAGTTCAGCCCGAGCTTGTTGTTTAGCATTATCATCTATTCCGTCTTGGATAAGGTTTTCAGTAGCATCATACAAGTCACTTTCGGTTACAGTAACCAAGCTGCCACTAATAATGGGTCCAAATGGTCGATAGTCCTTAACCATGTAAAAACGATCCGCATTGGTTTTATCAAGCGGATGAGCTCTAAAGCCAGAGCCAACTGATAACGCAATATAACTATTATTTGATCCACGTTTTTGTACTAATGAAGGGTCAACTGCAGAGTAAAAACGACGTATACTAGTGCCTGTAGGCTCACCAAGCTTAGCTAATAGATGCCCTTTAGCAAAGTTATTACTACCACTATTTTTTTGATTAATATCAAACCGCCATACCTGGCCACTGATATCTACTGCGTAAAAATAATCAACGGCTCCATCAGAATTAATATCAACCAGCGATAAATTAGCAGGGAAACTGTATTTCATCTCTGTTAATTTTTCATTAGCACTAGCTTGTGCTGATGCTTCCCAGAGCTTTTCACCCGTTTCAGGATCAACCATATAAATGGCTCGGCCAATTTGGTCAGGAGCCATAGTCGTTTTTCCATCTTGACTTGGATCATAGCCTGCGGTAAAAAATAATACAGTCTTTAGTTCATCTTTTCCTTTCCATTTTATTTTCGCGATAGTTGGTTTAGACCAAGTTTGTCCTAACTCTCTAAAGTCTCCAGTTTCATCAGCTTTGCCATCTTTGTCTAAGTCCCCTTTAATAACCCACTCAAGAATAGGTGACTGGCGATTAGTGACGTTTAGTGCATAAATATTATTACCACCCCGGCGCATAGTTAAATACAAATATAAATGCTCATCAGTATCAGCCGAACCATTATTACTTATCAGCAAATCTTTATCATTATTTTTATCAAAATGCCAAACCTCTATGGGGCCATCTAAGCCATATAGTTTTTTCTGGTTGTCTTTGGTTTCATTACGACGATAAGCCGTAACATTAGGTAATAACTCCTGTGGTATAAAACTGAACTCTTCTTTGCCTGTTGCTGCATCTATAGCATGTAAAAAACCTTCATTGGTGGTAAAAAATACTGTAGTATCTTTTGTTTGACTATTAGCATTACTATAATAATTGATTACTCTCGGCGTGGTATGCAACGGGTCGCCTATCCGTTGGTTAATATCATCATTTTTACCATCCTGATCTAAGTCGTAAATATCAACCCCTCTTCCCCATTGAATGCTATTTTTTCTACCATCAGCATCCGTTTCACCCATTAGTTCAAGTGTCAAACTATTATTATTTTCATGAAATTCATTAGCAGACGTAGTTAGTAACACATTTTTCGGTGGAATTGAGTCCGTATAGGTGTATATATTGCGATTTAACCCTAGTTGACTAATCATACCTCCTTTAAGTACATCAGCACCGTCTTTTTCAGTGCTCCAATAGCTTTGGCTATCTTTACTAAATCCACCATTATTAAGTGCTTTATTTCCATTTACATCAACTACATCATTGTTATCATTCAATTTAAATCGCTTTAAATTTCCACTCCAGCGAGGGCCTTTATCTGGCTTGAATAAAGTGTAATAAATCTCATCGCTGTTTTGTAAGCGATTAAAAGAATCAATGGTGACTGCAGGGGTAACAAAAGAGGTACTAATATCTAAAACACGACTGATAATATCTTCTAATGCTTTTTGTAATCCCTCTACATCATCAGCAGAGTAGTATTTCCCACCACCATGATGAGCAGTGCTTTTTAATAACTTTACAGCATCCCCACCTAAGCCAAACCCCCCGATAGTGTATGTAGAAACCGTTTGCTTACCATCGATATGGTCTGCCATATCGGTGTTTTTCATATACCAGGCAAGTTCATCCATACACCTCCCACTCGCATCATTTCCTTTAGGAAGCTCATTGCTGTTATAACCACAATTTTTATATAAACCATTGGGTAAGCTTCTATTGGAAATAAGGTTTCTAATCTTAGAATTAGAAGATGTATCTTTCGTTGGTTTACCATCAGTGAACACAATTAAATTATTATACTGGCATTGATGTTTAATAGGAGATATATATTGATTACCACTTTTTGAATTGGGTGTACTTTTGTCGGGTATACTATTATTACCATAGACTAATGAGCCGCCTAAAAAGTACTGCAACATTTCATGCATTGACTCAGTTAAAGGTGTCCAGCCTGCTGGTTCATACTTATTAACTTTTGTCTGAAAATCTGATCTTGCTTTACTAACTTCTTCTGCTGCTAAATTAACAAACCCACCTTCACTACCTTTTTCTGAGTAACCACCTTTTGCATCAAATCTCGCTAAACTAATATCAATTCCACTAGTAACCTCAACTAAGTTAGCTGCTACATCCTGAACTACTTCCAAACGAGTTAACGTGTAGTCTCTTTTTTTCGAGTTATATTTTGGCCGATGAGGATTAGTTCCATTGTTAATTTTAAATTTTTTCTTATATTCAGCGTATGGAGGCACTATTGTAGGATCATCCATACTTCCTGATGTATCTAACAGTAACAAAACATTAGACCTAATTTTATTATCATTATTTTTCTTAAAAAAAATCTCTGTATCATCAGCCACAGATAGACTAGTAGTCACTAAGCTTACACTAAGAGCTAGGTAATGTAGTTTAAAGTTAGTCGATTTCATTAGCCTCTCCTGGCCTGAGTTATTTTATCCTTTAGTTTGATTTCTTAGCGAATAGGATACTATGATTTAGGTGCTGCTAGCATTAACCCTACTGTTTGAGTAGATAGTGCACCTATATTTTTTATCTTAGCTTTAGTTTGTAGCTTATAGCGATAACCCGCATAGTCTTTACTTAAACTAAATTGAGGTGGTGGCGCCCCCATTGATAAATATTCTAACTCACTATCACGCTCCACCTTTTCTATAGTTAGTTTATCTACGAGCTTTTGCTTTTGATTACTAGCTGATAATGCCTCAACAAAAGGCTTATTATTTTTCTTTAAGTTTGTTACATGCTGCTGGAGTACACTATAAGCAGCATGGTATATGGCTATATCATACTGAGAGTTGCTAGCCATACGCTCTTCAACATTTGCTGATTTTACAGCACTGATACTAATCACCATAAATAATAACAACATAATAAGTGATATAACTAAGGTAGCTCCTTGTTGTGATTTAATAGAGTTTTTCATTGCTGATAGTCCTTTATTGCTAGTTAAATACTTCCAATCATATCCAAACTGGCGTTATTAATAGTAAAAGTTGTGCTGTATATATACCGTGCTTTATTATCTTTAAATACGAGTTTTCCACTATCTAATATAGAGTAACTTCGTTCTTTTACTCCTGCAAAGCCATTGTCTTCGCCAGAGTTCACTAACATACCAATTTTTACCGCTCTAACCTTCAACCAGTCGTTCACTCTATTAGCATTAATATATTGAGCGACATAGCCATCATCTCCTGCAATTCCATAAAGTATTTGAAATGCATCTATTCCAGCAATAAGTGGAGCAGGATCAGACAACCATGTCTTAGTATCTGGATCAAAACCTCGGCAATGCAGTGTTGAAATATTATCTAGTGCTTCCAAGTAATATACATTTACTACAACTTTATCACTGGCTACCTTATACCCTGTACAATCAGTTTCATTTATTGCTTCCAACTGAACAGCTATGCGATCATTTTGATTAGGCCCACCATCATTTGTACAAAATTTGTCTGTTGCTTTACATCCATTCGTTTCTTTTGCATAGAAATAATTTAACAGCTCACCTTTATCTGGATTACGGTAACCAGCCATATGAATATCTCGGGACAGCAGTGCTAATGAAAATCGGCCATTTTCTTGAATGCGCGCCAGCTGATCATTATGTTTAAAAGTTAAACTAATTGACTGAAAAATTTGTAAAACTGCAGCCATTAAGATTAAACCAAGCAATACTGCAATCATTAGTTCAATAAGTGAGAGTCCTTGCTGCTTATTTTTTAATGGCTTATATAAAACGCTTATTTTGTTATTCATAAGTTAACCACTATCATTACTTTTCCAGTTAGGTTTTTATAGTTCTTATTTTTAGAAGATATTTTTTTATTAAATAGGGTATTCCAGCTAACTTCTACATTGTAGAGTCCACTTGGACAATTTGCTGTTTTTGTTCCATTGTCGCAGGTAATTTCTGCTGTTAAATTTGCCAGTGTATCACTTAAATTGGACCTAGTGTTATTATCATAACCACACATTAATTCCCAGGCATCAAAATAAGCTAGCTCTTCTGAACTACAACTTGAACCTGAACTTTTTCCTGAATTATCACTGTAATCACTACACATTTTGCTGGGCTTAGTTTGTTTTTTACAGCCATTATTGTATTGGTTAATTGCTTCAATATAATATCCTTTCTCAAGCCCTATAGAGTTGACTCTAATCCGCTCAACTACTTCTTGAGCTAGCCACATTGCTTGTGATCGTTGAGATGAATCAAATGTGCTATTCATTGCCTTAGACTGTAGCATCACCTGTCCTAGCAAGCCTATAGCCAGTACAAAAATAGATATTAATATTTCTATAAATGTAGCACCTTGTTGATATCGTTTTTGATGGTATAAGCTTTTCATAATTGAGCCATCCTATTATTCTTTATAAAGTCTACACCGGACATTTTCCAATTATTTTTACTGAAGGACGCCCCATTAAACTAACCATCACCTCTCTGTTTTTATCATTCTCATTGATACTACAGACATAGAAAGAAATCTGACGCTGTGCTCCAGCTAACATGCCATTATGTCTAAAGCTAATATAATTACTCAGCTGTGAATTTGAGGCAATATAAATACCTTGTTTTACATCTATTATTTTTTTAATTAACTTATCTTCACTTGGATTAAAATCAGTATTACCATTTTTTTCTACATCTGTGTAAATTTGCCAACCATCTTCCCAACGATTCTGTTTAGTTCCTGCAACACCAATAGTAATAGTTTGATTACGTTTTAATGCTTCACTTTTAGCAAGATAAAGACTTGAAATTAGATTATTTGTTTCAGCTCTTAGCTTATAAGAACGAATAAGGTTATCAAAGCTTGGAACGACAAAATTAACCGTAATAGAAAGCACGGTAAGCGTGATGAGTAGCTCTACTAGAGTAAAGCCAGAAATTTCCTTTTTCATAGCACAATTCCATGTATTGTCATGCCTATAATTAAGGTTAGCCTTAATTACTTGAAAGGAAATTACTGACTATTCCATTATGTGAAGTGAGTTCAGTTATTTGATAGAATTGAATGCAACATCTATATACCAAATTTAAGGAGCCTGTAATTTAAGATTTTGCCAAAATATTTCATTAGGTATTAAAAATTCTGGCTAGGTTAAATTCGTTGTATTAACCATATAGCTCCCATCAAACTAGTTAATAATGATGAGATACCACCTATCTTCAAACCATACTTCCATTTAAACATTGCATATATAGGAATTAATAATAAAACAATTATAGCTATTTGCCCCAGTTCTACACCAAGATTAAACATTAACAATCTTCCCCATATATCTTCATCACCACTTAACTCTTGTAACAAATAACTAAAACCTACGCCGTGTATCAAGCCAAAGCAAAATATAATCCACCAGCGATTGCGATAACGTTGTTTAAATGTTACATCGTCTTTCGGTTGTCGGTATAAATAGTAAAGATTTTC
Source organism: Spartinivicinus poritis (assembly GCF_028858535.1). Classification (NCBI taxonomy): domain Bacteria; kingdom Pseudomonadati; phylum Pseudomonadota; class Gammaproteobacteria; order Oceanospirillales; family Zooshikellaceae; genus Spartinivicinus; species Spartinivicinus poritis. Next base: position 43,607 of record NZ_JAPMOU010000030.1, on the reverse strand, counting down.
TATACCCAGTATTACAACTGTTAGTGCAATCAATGGCTCTGTAATCGTGGGAGGAATGGAAAGTACACCTAACACTGACAGTGCCAAGGTAATCGAGTGTGCCAAGGTAAATGAAGTTACCCATAGTAATAGCTGTTTAAATGCACAAGGGATCAGTAATAAGCAGATAATAAATAATACATGATCATATCCTTGCCAGATATGTGTCATACCTAACCAAATAAAAGAGGGATCAATACTGCTATAGTTTTGTCCAGGTATAACTTCTTCAACAGCTTCAGTTATCTGTTGAGCAGATGCTTCCTTTATACTGAAAGGATCTCCCCAACTCTCTACTTGTAACTGACGGTGAGGGTCAGTGTTAAAAAATGCTGTTGTTAACGACTTGCCCCATTTATTCAGTAACTGTTTTACTGGAAGAACCAATATTTTTTTATCAAATGTAAACCGCATTCTCATACGGCTATCCGCCATAAAAATTCGAGCATAGTTCTGATGGCCACGCCATTGTTCAGTAAATAGATTGTAACGAATTGACAACTCATCAATTCCCTGTGGACACTCATAATTCAATGTGTACTGGTAAGCAGTAATTTTTGGTAATGCCTTTGCTATGCTACTGAGCAGAAAGCAGGAACGCTTATTAGCAAAAACTCCCCAACCATTGGTTATAGAGGGCATATAGCTTGATGGCGGAGCAACTGTTTTATTATTACTAGAATCAAGCTCCAAGAGATTATCACTCGGCAAGGTATAAATAATTTTTACCCCAGGTTTAGCAATTTGAATAGAGGTATCGGTAAATCCACTTAAATGAGCTGAAGCTATCAAGGAAACAGCCCAAAGCAAACTAAAAATTATTATATTTCTAATCATTCTTGTTTCTACTAAGAGTAAATTGAGTTAGGGTAAACTGAGCTGTTGTATATTTATACCCGTCGCGAATCATTTTTAGGTTTTGTTATCATCGCTCCTCACCCCAATCACCTATGAATATAGGCTCATGGGACTTCGTCACTTGATGGCCTCACCTAAAAACCCTTCGCATTGGGTATATCTCTGGCATTTCAGGGTTTACTGTTTCCGAATGATCTTCCTCCATTGAAAACTCTACTCGCTCAGACAACTCTAAGTAGCCATCATTACTAAAAAAACTGACAAAATATTTGCCTTGGCTTAATCCTTTAAAATTTACTGCCCCTGATGTTGCTGGCGTATAACGCCAGTGGTTCGAAACCTGTTCGCCAGGCACTTCCCCCACCTGATATACCCCTATCCAATCCTTGTTGTTGCCATTCGATCCAGACCAGCGCACCACAACCGAGTCGTCCTCATTCAAGGTATTTTGTTCCAGTTTAAGCTCTACTACCGGCCCAATATAAAAATGAACTCGATCGGCAAGCTCCTTATAACCATCGTTAGAAAAAAATCCTACATAATACTCACCATCAACCAAACCATTAAATGTTAATTGCCCAGATGCTTTATTTGTATATGCCCATTGTGTGGATGAAACTGATCCTGGTGTTTGGTTCTTTTTATAAATACCTATCCAGTCTTTTGTAGTACTATACCCATTGTTATAAGTAACCGTTACAGCCTCACCTATACGATATTTGGTTTTATTTATGCTAATAACCGTCTCACCATCAGTACTATTTGTAACAGTAAAACGTTTAGCGGCAGACCACTCTGACCACTGCACATTCTTATCTCTATGTCTTACCCTGATAAAATAACGGCCATTAGGCAAATCCCGCTCCAGGATTGTCCAGTTTAAAATATCCAACCCTGCATGAATATCTACGGGCTCATAGTCAGGTGCGCCAGTATCACCATAAATATTTTCAAAATCCCGTATTTTATCAATTTTAAGCTGTTTGAATTCAGTGTCAGTAGCAATTTGAAACTGAGTGCTATTGATTGATTCTACTTCAATACTGCTAAATGCTGAGCTTCTAAAAGTATACGGCAACTTAATGGAATCGATAATACTATTCACAATGATTGGACGGTTGGGTTTTACTAAATCTAGCTTACGATAAAAGGTATCAATCAGGCGACTATTATAGTGAAGTCCTCTTGTTTTATATAATAATGGATGGCCCTCAGCGTAAGTTTCTACTGTCATTTCCTTAGTAGCCAAATTGATATCAATTAATTGCCAAGCCCAATTAGCAATGGTTTTTTGTACATCATCATAATCCAATTCCGTAGATTGCCCCCAATATTGATCCCAGGCAGTACCACCAGAAATCACATGATAAATGGGCCATTCACGGGTTTGACCACGAGCATACAAATGGTGATGTCCACTAATATTCAACACATGTTTTTGAGTACTGGACAAAATTTCCATCCACTCATATCTTAAGGTTTTTGATATATCACCGATGTACTGTTCTGCCTGATAAGGATGATGAATAACACTAATTATCCAATCAACACTGTTATCCACATCTGCTTTACTCAACACTTGAGTCAACCAGTTTTTCTGTGTGGAATCAGTTTTCATACTATTAAGGTGAATGATCAATAAACGACCTTGTTGATAGGCATAATAACTTTCATTTGTTGCACCAGAAATACCTTGATAGCTCAAGCCATCATAGAAAAAGTGTGCACGATAGTTCTTCAAATTGCCATCAGAGTAATATTCATGATTACCTACTGTCGTCATAATGGGCACATTAGGAGAAATGGCTGCCGACTGGGCAAAATGTAAATTTTCGTAATGGTCTAATGTACCCACATCAACCTGATCACCAACATTAAGTACTAAATTAATACTTTCTTCAAGAGGAGTAGAGTATTTTTTTTCTAACTTACTTTTAGCTGCTTTCACTAACTGCTCATAGCGATTTTGATTACGAATTTGGTGATCTCCCATTACTAAAATACGATAATGACCGGATCTTTCACCAATCTTCGGCTGTGTTCTAAAACGATGTACAGCTGAATACTCTTCACCTGTTTTAACTCGATAATGATACAATGTATCTGGTTGCAAACCAGTAAGTTGAACCCCATGATATCGATAGCCAATAGCAAGTAGCTGATTGTTACCAGTCGCTTTCTGGTTTAAATCAGATGAACTCAAGCCATATTCAACTAATGACTCAGTCCCTTTTGCCGTTTTCCAAGAAATCCAAATAGAGCTTTCTTTAGGGCTTTGTAAATAAGGTTTGATTTCTGCAATGGATGCTTTTGATAAAAGCAATAACAACAGAGTCATCATTCCTGCAGATATCACTCTGTATGGTAATTTTTTCATATATTTCTCTTTTAATAATCAGATGTAGTTGAATGCTTTATAGTTTTTATTTTCATGCAATTGCTATATTTAGCAGAGCAGCATTACAGCTAGAAGCTGATTAAATGACAGTTATACGTCAGTTTGGTGAGAAGAGGAGTCATCTGACAGAGAAAACTATTGCGAGTATTGCCAATAAAAATAAAAAATTAAAAAATCGCACCCTAGCGTATTCTTGAGTAATCTTTATACTCTTTCTTTCATTCGCTGAAACTGATAAGCACCAACCAGTAAAATAGTACCAACTGCTATCATAACCAGCATTTTATGGAATAATGAATAATCCTGCATATCGTAAAAGACTAATTTCGCCGTACATGCAGCAAATAACAAGAGTGATAATCTTAAAATATTTCTGTAATACTCCTGCAGTGTCATGAATAAAATTATAAGTGCATGTAGTAGTAAGACTATTGTTGTAGCCACAGCCAAAACATTACCAAATAGCAGCTTAATTATTGCCAAGTAGCTAAGTAGTAAAATGCCATGACCTACCCATACTTGAATATTAAAGGTTTGATAGTTCCTCCAGAATATCTTATTTTGATAGCAACGCTTATGAGTTATATAAAGACCAAGGCAGCCATAAATCACCAAAATAACAACATTAACAATACTGGCTACCTTTGTAGTGAGAAGGTTAGGTATTAATACGAGCAGAAATAATATAAGAATATAATTTAACCTAAAAACAGCATGTATAAATGCAAATACTGGTTGGCGAAGCAGGCAATAAGCCATAATTAATAATGTAGGCAGTAAACTCACTGCCATGCTATTTATAAAGCCATAGCTGCTTGTAAATCCATAAATCAGTCCCGTCAAACAAAAGCAAAATAAATAATAACCAAACCCAAATGATAGCTGGTACTTTGACTGTTTTAACCGCTGAATTTTAAAAGGACGCTCTATTAAAAATAATAAAATTACACTGAGTAAAGCAATAATAATATTGACCAAAGTAGTTATACTAAATGCAGTCACTGCAGCTATAAGGGTATTGAATACAGTAATTATAGTTGCAATATAAAAGATAACATAAAACTCCACAACCAACTGCTTAAGTTTTAATAACTGGTTTAATCCCCAGCAAATAGCTAGAGATAACCAAAAGGCACTGACAATAAACTGTGGGTAATGGCGATAAATATGTGGAAGTGGAATAAATGGGACAACTAAATAAACAATTAATCTTACTATACCAGCTGCTTTCGTTAAACGGCTACCTTCTACTGTAGAAGCATACTTATAAAATATAGGTAATGCCCAACCAGTAAAGAGTAACTCAAACCATGCTATCTTGGTCAACCATGTTTGATCAGAAAAATGGAATGAGCCTACTTTTATTCCTCCATTAACAATAGCAATTATAAAACACAATGGATGCAACCAAGCAAAAATCTCACTTATCTTTAATTTTAGCTTAAGAGACACAAAAAGTAATGCTGCCCAGGGAATTATTGCCAGATTCAACCAAGCCAGTTTATACTGTGCAGATACACTCAATAATAAGAATATTGATAAACCAATCGCTAATGGTTCAGATAAAATAAGTCGATATTGCTCATAAAGACTTGTATTTTCTGGCTTCAGGTAATTAATCAACACATATAAAAAAGCGCTAATAATTATCAAATTGATTGCAAAGTTATACCATAATTGACTACCAATTACTGGATACTGGCCAGTAAAAATATGACTGAGGCATAAACTAATAATGTCTAAAGCCACAAACACAGGTATTACTGCATAAGCTACCCCCTGATAAAGGTGAACCCACTTTGTTGAATTAAGTTTAAAGTAGCCAACAAAACTAAGCTGATTAACTAAACTGAAGGTAACGATAACACACAACCAGTTGAGCCAACTTATCACTGGCTGCGCCAGCCAATAATAAGTTATTTGATTATCTACGCCAAACCTGCTTAGTAAATTAATTGCAGTAATCAAACTAATTACAGGAACTGTATAAACAAGCCACTCCGTTAGCTTTAATTGATAGTATCGGTTACGCCACATCAACCAAACCAAAATAGGTACTGCACTCATTGCCAACCAACTTAAATTACTAATAAAACACACAATTAACCAGGTACAAATGCCTGCTAGGCTGACACCTTCATTAGCATAGTTTGTAATAATGTTTTCAAATGCTTTTTGTTCATCGATATAGTGCTGATTAAGTTTAAAGCATCCCCAAAGCAAGCCAATAAGTCCCAGCAACGGTAGTAACACATCTATAAGCAAGAAGCTTTCACTTAACCAGTCTGTAAAAATAACATCTGCAACTAGCTTTATTAGTGCAATCGCATAAAGAAAATAACCTTCAACCCTCAGGTAGTAAGCTTGATAGTTATGGCCAAAGTAAACTAAAGCCAAGCCTTCAATACCCAATAAAATACCAAACCAGTTTAGTGGTATTAAAGCAAATAACGCGCAAGCTAATTGCAGTGAAGCAGCTAATGATACAACAGGACCAAGTGCAGTAGTTCTCAAGCTAAAGCATTGAAACAAAAATACTATTATAGCAGTATTTATCAACAATATAATACCAGCGACTAGATTGCTGGCAGGCAAACTAAAACAAGCATAAATGAAGTAAAATAAAATGCTGTTTATAGCAATAAGGTCGAATGGTGCTAACGATGCCTTAAATTGCTTATTTTCTATACTCCAGTGATAGCCAAATAAATAGAAAAACCCAAACAGAAAGAAGACGCTTGCCAGATTAAAGTTGTTCCAAAAATATCCACCATACTCCAGCAAGCCTAATGTTGTAAACAATGTAATATTAGCCAGTATCTGCCAGCTAATCCGGCAAGCAATATGCAAGTTAGCTACAGCTAGCAAAAAGAGATAAAGAACAAAAGTTTGATCAACAACTATGTTTTCACCTGTTACAATCGGTGAAAGTGATCCTCCTAATAAGGTAACAGTAGCAACTACTTTTGTTTCAAAAATAATGGCCAGCCCATAGGATACTAATGTAATAGCACCAAATATAAAAAAACTGGTTAATTCATTAACAACCTCAAAATATGGACCAAGAAAATAAGTAACTAGATAGCCAACAATAATTCCCAAGCCAATCAAGCTTGAACCATATTCACTAAATGCAGGTTTTTTGATACAAAGCCAGCAGCCAATGGATGATACTGCAATACCTGCTAGATAACAGACTACAAATTTTGCGTAAAAGGGTAAAAACTCAGTAAATGAATACTGTAGTAAATAGCCAAAACCTATCACCAGTGTGGTAATACCTGCAGCTGTCATTAAAAATACAGGGGCTTTTCCTTGTTCTTGGTAATGCTTATAAATAAGAGTAATTTGCTCAATTAATCGCGCCAAGGGGCCTATATAAACTACAACTGAAACCAGCCAGTTAAAAGCATCGACCAACTTATTTGGTCTTTCTTCAGTAGATGAGGGTGTCTCACTGGTTGATTCTGAGCCAATAGATGTTTCTTGAAATATCTCAGCTGCCTGTTCTTCAGCAACACTTTGTTGGGGCTCTACATGTTGATACTGCTCTTCCGTAGTTCGTGTAGATGAAGCTTGAGTTGATGTAGATAAAACTTGGGATGAATCTAGTCCAGCCTGAGCTGGTTCTTCTAATTGTACACCTTCCAGCTCCAGTTCAACTTGATAATGACTGTCCTGTTCAATAACTCCATCAGTATAATGGCTTTGAGCAGCATCATGGCGTTTAGCTAACAAGCTATCAGACTGCTCTTGTTCAAGTTGTAGGCTAATGGAGTCAAGCTTGGCTGCTAACTGGCTTGCTCTGTTGCTAAGCTGTTCATGCAACTCAGCAAGTTCTTTTTTCAACAGGTTTATTTCAGCTTGATAGGCTGATTTATCCATAGTTTACAGTCATCATGTGATTTCCATATCAGTAGGAAAAAAGTATAACTCAATAGTGCAGCAACCACCGCGCCAATCTTTGTTTGAGTTTATCTTATAAGTGTCATATTAATTTTTCTTTACTACAATTTGAATTACTCATTATCTTCAATGAAGCACTATTCACCTTTTTCAACACAAGCAATACAGTATTTAATAAGAAAAAAAAGTAATGTATTCACTTATAAAAACAAAAAGATATAAGCTATCAATATACTTGATATCCATCAACTGTTTTTTATATCAAAGCGTATTAGCTGTTGACCTACCTACACCTACGACTAGTGTAAGAAACCCTCTTTTAGACGAGGAACAACGAAAGAAGGCTGAAGAAATAAAGAGAAAACAACAGTTCACTCCAGGCCAAGAACTTAAATATGAGCCAGAAAAAAAGCAGTTCGACGATACACAATGTATTAATGTAGATAAAGTGAATTTACAAAACGCAGATCTTATTTCAAGCGAAGAACAACATAGACTAACTAGCCATTATGAAAGCTCTTGTCTAACAGCAAAGAAAATAAATCAATTACTTCTAGATATCACTCGTTTCTATATTGAAGGTGGCTACATTACTAGTCGACCTTTAAAGCCTGTTATTGATGATGACACCAACTTAGTGATTCCTATTGTAGAAGGAAAAATTTCCCTGGTCACTCACGCAAAAGGTAGTCCCATTAATATCAAGACTGCTATTCCAAGACTATATAAAGATACTTTTAATATCAGAGACTTAGAACAAGGGCTTGACCAAATCAATCGACTAGCTTCTAACGATGTCACTGTTGATTTAGCACCAGGCAACACCTTTGGTACTAGCCAGTTAGTGGTCAATAATACAGATGAAAAGCCATGGCATTTATACATAAACGGCGATAACTATAGTGAAGGTAGGGACTCTGGTAGTATTAATTTTAGCTATGACAACTTATTTGGATTAAATGATAATTTATTTTTAAGTTGGCGCCATCAACTGTGGTTTGCCCACCAGGATAATGAAAGCAAGTCTATAAGTTGGTCTGTTCCCTATGGGTATTGGACTTTCTCTTTATTTGCCAGTGAGTTTGAGTACCTGACACCCATCGAAGACTTAGCTGTAGCGTTAGATGCAAGCGGCTTCACCAGGGAACAAGGCGGTAGAGTAGACTATGTGGCTTTTCGTGATCAAAAGAATAAAGTCAGTTTAGCTGGACAATTAACTCATAAAAAAATAAGGAATTTTGTAGATACTCTACTTCTTACTATTAGTAGTCATGACCTGACAATTGCCGACTTTTCTATTAACTGGTTTCGTATTGGGCTTGGAGCCTTGTGGATCTCCGAGCTAGGTTATAGCCAGGGGCTTGGCATTATTGGTGGTGATAACACAGACCCTCCTGACACTCAATTTAAAAAATGGCGCTATAGTATCAATGTAATTAAAGCCTTTTCAAATAACTGGCAATTTACTAGCCTGCTTTCAGGGCAATTCAGCCGTGACCTGCTGCCAGGAACAGAGCAATTACAAATAGGTAACCCTTATAGCGTTAGAGGTTTTAGAGATCAAAGTGCTAGCGCCAGCAAAGGAATTTACTGGCAAAACACTCTTTATGCCCCCCGGAATAGCTTGATTCTAGAAGAACTTCAATGGCGCCCTTATCTTGGTTTAGATACTGGTCGAGTAGCCAAAAGTGGTGACATCCCTGCTAGAGAACTTGCTGGTATCACCACAGGAATCACCTTGAATTGGGAACAAACCTCTCAGTTCGATATCCAGCTAGCACGTTCTTTAAAAAAGCCAGACAATTTTGATCAAGAAGGCTGGCACGCATTGATTAGATTTTCCATTAATTGGTGAATAATTAAAGTTGCCATTTTTAAATTCCAAAAATTTATTACTTTATAATGTAAACTTATTCAAGCCAATTTGATCAGCGATATCGCTAAAGCTATAAATCTTTCACACTACTGAGCAACTTGCTCAGTTTTATAATATCTGCATTATTTCATAATCTAGCTTCCTCACAACAGCTAAAAGCTGAGTTGTATCTTTAACACATTGATTTTAAAGAGCTTGATCAACATTGCTCGCATAACGCCAACTCACTTAAGCTAATAAAACAACCTAACTTTTGTTTATATAAAATTAATTTTTTACTTTTATATGCTATCAATCCGATAGATTTCCAGCGATTCTAGGTCTATATGTGACAACTTTTTGGCCATTACTTTTATTAATAAAACATATAGTATTTTTCGTTTATCGCGTTTATTAAATAATCAGTATACTTCCCACCAAATTAAACATCTGTATGACTTGAGACCAAAAATAAACCCACTTCCAGCTCAAGATCAGCCACAGAAAACTTGAAAATTTTTTGAAGCAAATACTTTTCGGCTGTTTGCTTCCCTAGGAAATATTTATTTTGTGTACGGAGAAATCAACATGGGTAGAGTATTACCAGGATTAAGCAGCAAAGGTAAATTAAAGTTAGCAATAGTTGCAGCTCTAGCAACAACTACTCATGCTGTCTTTGCAGGAGGAATTAATCCTACCAATAGCAATACTACTGTTACCCAGCAAAATGGGGTCGATATCGTCAATATAGCAAAACCTAATAGTAAAGGTTTATCCCATAATACGTTCAACAAATATAATGTGAGCCGAAAAGGGGCCGTTTTAAATAATGCAACATCTAAGGCACACTCACAAATACTAAATAAATCGTTAAAGGCAAATAGTAATTTAAATGGCCAAGCTGCCTCTGTTATCTTAAATGAAGTCGTTAGTAAAAACCCCTCTACGATTCTGGGCTTACAAGAAGTATTAGGTAATTCGGCTAAATTAATCATTGCTAACCCTAACGGTATTAGCTGTGATGGTTGTGGTTTTATTAATACACCCAATGCCACTTTAGCTGTTGGTAAGCCAAATATTAATGATGGTGAAATAAAGTCATTTAATGTTAATAATCAAAATGCTAGCTTACATGTAACAGGTAATGTTTCAGCAAAAGATACAGTTTTAAACTTGATTGCACCGAAAGTAACCGTTAATGGCCAAGTTAAAGCAGGTAAAGAACTTAATATAATTGCTGGATTAAACCAGGTAGATTATGACCAGCAATCGGGAACTATTAAAGCGATAAAACCTTTAACCCAAGCAGTTAGTAGTTTCGATGCACAGTTATTAGGTGCCATGCAAGCTGGTCGTATTCGAATAGTGAATACTGCTAAAGGTGCGGGTGTTAACTTAAGTGGTGCAAATATTAAAGCTGACGAGTCAATCTCTATAGCATCAGCTGGCAATATAAACATTGCTTCAAAAAAGATAAATAATAATAGCTCCATACAAAGAGCTAAACTGAAGAGCAAAGAAAATATTGACTTAAAAGCAAAGAATAATATCAATCTGACTGCAGCAGCTGTAGAATCAAAAAATATAAATATAGCTGCTGATAAACAGATTAACCTTAACAGATTATCTACAATCGACACTAACACTAAAAGAGATTATCAATTACATGAAGATTTCGCTGGGACTGATATTGGTGAAACAATAACGACAAATACCCAAACTATCAAGCGTAGTCACACTACTCAGCTAACTGCAACAGGTGATATCAGTATTAATGCTGGTGGTAAAGCAAGGTTAGATGGATCTAAGCTAACCGCAAACAAAAGCATTAATCTAACTGCTGATAGTGATATCAAGCTAAACTCTGTAGAAAACACGGTTGAGACCAATATAGACTTTTATGAGTGGTATAGGCTATATGAAAAAAGTACGAGCAATAATACTAAAATCGCAAACAAACAAGGTGTTATTATTAGTGCAGGTGAAAATTTAGTCCTTAGCTCAGGGGGCAATTTAGAGACTAATGGTGCTAGGCTTAATGCAGAAAACAGCATTAAATCACAGACAAAAGGAAGCATTATTTTCACTGATAGCTTAAATAGCCACTCAAGTTCATACTCTTTAAGAACAAAGAACGAAGGCTGGTCATTAACCAGTAGAAAGCAAGATAGAAACCAAGTAAGTAGAGACCTAAATAGAACCAGTATTATAGCAGGCAACAATATTGATCTTAATGTAAATGATTCAGTTAAGCTTTCCGCAGCCCATGTAGTCTCTGATGGCAATATTAATATTTTAGCTGGAAATAATTTAACTGCCGAAGGCGCAAAGATCAGTGCAAAAAATAACTTTCATGCTAATACGCAAGGAGGAGTAGAGCTCATTGGTCGTGTTATTACTTCATCAAATAAGAATAAGTCAAGTAATTCTGATGGCTTCACAAGCCAAACTTCAAATAATCAAAATACTAAACAAACGGTTAGTCGAACAACAGTTTCTGCAGGGAAAAACTTGGCCATTCAATCGGATAAATCAATAACCCTTGCTGCGACTGAATTATCTGCGGAAGGAAACATAATTCTTGATGCAAATGATGATGTAAATATTACTACCCGCCAATACAGTCAAACCAGTAGCCAAAATTCATATAGTGGCGATACGGTAGGTGGAGCCTTCTGGGGATCTTCAGGTAGCACAAATCGTGATGATATGCTAAATGAACGTTCTACCGTTAAGGCTGGTGGTGGGCTATTCATTAATGCTGAAAACAATATCCGTATTCAAGGCAGTACTGTTTCCGGTGAGAAAGGTGCATATGCATTAACTGAAAAAGAGTCCATTACTATTGATAGTGCAACCAATATTAGAGAAGCTGAGCTATCAGAATACAAAAACCGTTTTATTTGTATAGCAACTTCTAATACAGACTCTGATTCAAGAAAAACAGAAGCGGTTGGGTCAGAGGTTTTATCTAATACCAACATTCAACTATCAAGTGCCAAAGATACTCAAATAGTGGGTAGCCTGGTAAAAGCAGCTAAAGACCTAAATATTAAAGCAATAGGCGATATTATTATTGAAACTGCTTTCAATAATAACTCATCTAATACAGATAAAAACAGCACAGCATTTTTTACTGAAGGAAATGTTAATGATGAAGCAGGCGAGGCTAGTGGTACAATTGGTATAAAGGTCACTAATACTGTTGAAAACCATGATGCGTCAACAGCTGTTAAAGGTGGCTTAGCTGCAGGAAACAATATTAATATTGAAACCCAAGAAACCTTTAAAACTAATGGTGCTGATTTAACTGCAACCAATAATATTGCTGTAACAGCAAAAGAAATTGATAACCAGGCAGCATACAATACTGAAACTAATAGTAAAGAAACTACGGAAACTACAGCAGGTATTACCTACTATGCGGGGGTAGAACGTGTCGGTAATGACTTTAAAGTGAATTACAATAATGAAAAGTCTACTCAGTCTTCCTCTAATGCCGTAGTGAATACCTTTAGTGCAGGTGGTAATATTCAACTTAATGTAGGGAATAATATTGTTGATGAGGCCAGCAACCTGAATGCTGGTGGAAGCATAGAGCTATCCGCTAAAAATATTAAACAAAATGCTGTTCAAAATACAAATACGGTTACTAAAACCTCAGAGACTGGCTTTGGCAGTATAGGGGTTACCATCAACCCTAGCCTAAAAACAGTTTATGATGATCAAGTTAAAGATATTCGAAATGGCGTTATTCCTACCTCTATTGAAACACAACACATTGACCCTGATTTTGGTTTTAACCTTGCTGGTGGATATGACAAAAGTAACAGCCAAACAACCAATAAAGCGGCGGTTACTGGCACTATTAGTGGAAAACAAGTTATTTTAACAGGTAAGAACTTAGTTTTAGAGGGCTCAAATCTTAAGACAACTTCAGGTGATGTAGTCATCAACGCAGATCAATACAACCACATAGCCGCATACAATTCAGCTATTTCTTCATCATTTGCTGAGGGTGGTTCTGGTAGTGCACGTCTTGCAACGCAAACTACTAAAGATCTTCGTGTCACTACTAAAGGCGAATACCATTGGAATAACGGTTCCAGTAAAGATATGACTGCTGTTGTGGGAAGTATTAATGCCAAAGGTGGCAACGTATTATTTAATGTTGATGAAGGTTATATAGAAGGAGTCGATATATCTACTGGCAGTGATGTTTTAGGTGTTTCAGAAAATAATTTTACTTTTGCAGCAGCAAAAAACACCTCAACTTCATCAGATCGCACATTTAAGGTAGGTGGTGAGTTAAGCTTTAAGATTGGCAAAAATAAAAAAGGAGATGTATGGACAGACCAACTATCAGATAATCTATTTGGTAAAGCCAAAAATAAAGCAACAAATTTATTTTCTTCGACGTCGGATAAACCTTCAAAACTTGGTCAACTGAAAGATAAAGTAACTTCAAGCAGTGTTTATAAGAAAGGCGCAGAAGTTGCCTATAAAACTAAACAAAATATTGATGATACAAGAGTAAAGTCATCTAAGGGATTTGGCATTGCCGGCCATTATGAAGACAAAATAGCAACAAAATCATCAACCACTCACAAAGTTGGTACGATAACAGCAGGTGGTGATATTCGTTTCACTGCAAAAAATGGTGATATTACCCTAGAAGCTACTCAAGTTAATGCAGAAGGTAAAACAGACTTTATTGCTGAAAAAGGTAGTACTGAATTATTGGCTGTTTATGATTCAGAAAGCAGTAATGTATCTCATCACAAGGTTGCAGCTGAATTAGGTATTAAAGCTGATAATGATGAAGCTAACTTAAGAGGTAAAAATGATACTAGCGCCACTGATAAGAGTGACTCTGACCAAAAAGATAAAAATGAAGTGGCTGCAAAAGATACAAACAAAAAAGACAAATCAAAAAGCTTGAAGAATGGTGCCTTTAATAAGCTTAAACGAGCTAAGAGCTTTGCAAATATTGGTGCTGATGTACAGTGGAATGACACTGAATCAGGCAGTCAAACTGCAGTTGTTAGCAATATAAGCTCTCAACAGGGCATCAAGATTGTCTCTGGTAAAGATAACACTGTTATCCAAGGGGCTAATCTTGCTACGGGTAATGATGCACAATTCACTCTGGCTGGTAAAGGTGGTGTTGATTTTCAGGCAGTCACTAACACTAGCTTTATTAATGAAAGCATCAACAATGCAGGCTTAGGTATAGAACAGAAAAAAGATGTTGTTTCTATTAACAGCGATCATAAAGCATTAGATAACTTTATAGTAAAAAGGAAAACCAAGCCATTTACTAAACACAAACTAACCAATGAACGAACCAGTGGATTAAACTTAGAGTTTAGCCGTGCTAACTATACAACAACTGAGCAACAGGCTGGTTCGATTAATGGTGGTGCAATTGAGGTGACCTCCAATAATGGCGATGTCAACTTCGTAGGCACCGATGTAAAAGCAAACTTTTTAAAAATTCAAGCGAAAAATCTTACTCATGAAGCGACTACTTCAACAGTAAAAGGAAGTGGCTGGAATGCTAAATTATCCATCAACCCTTTAGAAGCAACCTTAATCGATGACAGAATCAGCGGTTTAGATAAAGTTGAAAAAGCCAAAGCAGAGGGAAGAAACTACAAGAATGGCATTGGTGGTGGCTATGACAATAGAGATATAGTCACACGCAAGGGTGGCAATGTTCAGGTTAATAACATTGATATACAAATTGATAATAATGTTCGCTTGGTCGGTACAAATTTAAGTGCAACCCAAGGGCAAATATCAGCTGAAAATATACAACTAGATGCAGCAACTTCAACACACCAGCAATTTAAAGTGCAAGCAGACTTGGCCTTAGGCTTAGAAAGTAAAACGGGTGTTGAATACAAAGATATCGATCGAGTAAATCACCAAGGCAGCCAACTGCAAATTGGTGATGGCAAAATATCTATAAATAATGACTTAGCGTTAACTAATGCTACTGTTACTGGTAATACTGATATAAAAGTGGGTGGTGACTTAACAGCGACGAGTATAAAAGACAAAGATATCAGCACTGAAGTTGATACTTCTGTAGAAGTAAAAAGACCTGCAGGAACCATTACTTTTGCTGATGTGGCTGAGAAAAATCTACCTATCTTAAACATAATTAGGCAGGTAAAAGATTTGTTAACTTATCAGTTTAATGCCAAAACCGATGTTAAAACCAGCAACTCTCATGCAGTTAAACAAGCTGCAGAAATAACGGCTAAGCAGTTAACTGTTGGTGGTGATGCCACGTTAACAGGAACCACAGTTGCAGCCGACTCAGTTGATGTTGATGGCACTATCCAGACAACTAGCGTTTCTGGTTCAGTTAATAAAACTGAAGCGACAGGTAATATCTCATTAGGCTTACAGCCTATAGTTGACCAAGTAAAGCAAGCCTCTGCTGATATTTCTACAGGCAAAACAGTTGGAGATGCTCTAAAAACAGCAACTGAAGTACCGTCACCTGTCACTTATGCAACAGAGAAGCACCAACAAACGGTCGAGTCTGCGCTGATTTCTAAAAAGTAACTAATAGCAACATAACCAGTGTAATTGGCTTTTAGGGGCGGCAATTTACTAACAAAGCCCCATAAGCCTATAAATAGTTGATGACTGATGCTTAGCAACGATAATAAAGCCAAGTCAAGCTGACTGAATCAAGTTAAAACAGCTATTAGCCGAATGGAGGCAAATGCCAGGGAAACATTTATAAAAAATAATTAATGAAGGACATAGAACCAAGACATATTAAAAAATCGATTAGTCAAACTTTTTGCTATATTTATAATCTATCCCCTTGCCCAACTAAAGAAACCACCTCACATTCAAGGGGTTTCATCTACACTGTAATCAGTGAGTACAGAATTGGTAGTTATTCTGATGAAACTAAAGCAAACTGTTTGTGGGTTAGGTTTAATACTTGCGGCTCATGTGTTTGCAGCAAGTCAAACAACTGTACAATTGGAAATACCTAAAGACTGGAAAGTAGATATTCCCCCGGTTAAGGAAGAGTTAACCAGCACAAATGCCAAAAAAGTGTGGGTAGCCTTAGAGGAATCTACCTTTGTTGAGATCGAGCAACCTAACACAGATGTCATGTTTGTCAT
The DNA here is from genome assembly GCF_028858535.1 of Spartinivicinus poritis. Lineage (NCBI taxonomy): Bacteria > Pseudomonadati > Pseudomonadota > Gammaproteobacteria > Oceanospirillales > Zooshikellaceae > Spartinivicinus > Spartinivicinus poritis. The sequence goes on along the minus strand of NZ_JAPMOU010000030.1, from coordinate 27,394 downwards.
TGGTTTATTAGCCAAAGCTAACCTACCAATAAAAGCAAAAGATCCTTTATCCTTTCAGCAGGAAACTATCAAAATTGAACATAAAACTCCCTTATCAGGACCAACCTCTATCAAGCTCGATAATGTGCCTTTTTCTACTTTTAATGTAAAAGTAAGGGGCGCCAAACAAAAAGTGTTTTTCGAGTCTCACTATATTGGCTTTGTAGGAGATCATATTCTCCAAATATATACTTCATGTCTGTCAATACAAGCCTGTGCACCAGCCAATAAAGCAATTGCTCAGCTAAAAATCAATTAAATTCAAGGCTGCCTGCTTCACCAGACTGATAAAGTCGACTTCAAAAATTTATTTGATAGCCCCTTGACCCTAGAGCTAACTCCAAGGTTTATACTGCTTGTGTGATTTAGCTATACCAGAGTGACTATCAACAACTCTCACTAAAATACTTACAACACTTTGGTAATATCGGAGGACCAACAGTGACAGTCGCTACCCAGTTTTGGATATTACTTACTGAGTCAGCCCCTTGGTTATTATTAGGCTTTTTTATGGCTGGCCTGATTAAAGTATTTGTTCCTCCCGCATGGGTGGAAAAGCACCTTAAACATGGTCGCTTCAGTAGTGTTTTTAAAGCAGCTCTCATTGGTGCGCCATTACCTCTATGCTCTTGTGGAGTTATTCCAGCAGCAATAGGTGTTCGTCGAGCAGGCGCATCAAAAGGTGCCACCACTGCATTTATGGTAGCAACCCCAGAAACAGGCGTCGACTCCGTTAGCTTGTCTTATGCCATGATGGGCCCCATTATGGCAATTGCAAGACCTATTGCAGCTATTTTTAGTGCAATAACTTCAGGCATTCTTGTTACTTTATTTGAAAATAAATCAGATGAAGATCTCTCTAGTAGCTCAAGCTGTAGTAGTTGCTGTACACAAAAAAATAAACCCAGCTGTAAAAATGACAACAATAATCAGGTTAAAAAATCAAACTCACTGTATCAAAAATTAATAGCTGCTTTAAAGTTTGCTACAACTGACTTATTGGCTGATACCGCAGGCTGGCTACTCATTGGCTTACTAGGAGCTGCTTTGATAACCAGTTATGTGCCACAAACTTTTTTCTTAGAATGGGGTAATGGGGTAGTTGCCATGGCAGTTATGGTGCTAATTGGCATTCCCATGTACATTTGCGCAACAGCTTCCACTCCACTAGCAGCAGGTTTAATGTTAGCGGGTATTTCACCAGGAGCTGCTCTGGTATTTATGCTTGCAGGCCCTGCCACTAATATTGCTACCTTAGGCGTGATCGGCCGAGAACTTGGCAAGCGTTCACTCATTGCATGCTTAGTTGGCGTTATTAGCACAGCTATTTTCAGTGGTTTGGCCCTAGATGCGACTATAAACTATTTTGGCTGGTCAATAGCATTAGCTGGCAACCAGAATCATCATGCAACAGGGATAGGCTGGGAAACCTTCATGGCATTGTTATTGGTTGGTTTAATGGCCAGAGTATATTGGCAGAAAATAAGAAGGCAGTATCTGCCGTCTTTAATGAATATAACCAAAGCGTAGGTTTACATTGTTAGCCTTCCAATGAAGTCCTAATGGAAGGCTACTATTTGTGAGGGCACCCTATTGAGCATAAAGTGCAATATGAGGTTTTAGCTCTTTATTCACCCGTTTCAGCAAATGTAGCTCAAAATAGGGATTAACCTGACGAATTCGAGTTTTTAATAATGCTGCTAGCCACCTTGAATCCTTCATCGAACGAGTAGTGACCACTGCTCGGGCATTCTCTTTAACCATCTGATCGACAATACTATCCAGCACATAACGCACATCGAATAAACGGTCTTGAACTTCATTCTGGTTTAAAATAATTATATTGAGTAGAACTGAGTTAATATCTTGGGGTAACTCAGCTAATACCTTACGCTGCTCATCACTAAGTGACTCAAACAACGTCTTCGCTATTAGAGAGTCATCTCCTTCAACTGCAGGCTGAATAATTGTTACTCGGCCAGTTGTCTTATTGTTTCTAACTGCCGCAGCCACTTGTGCTTTCACTTGCTGCCGAATTTGAGTAACTAACTCTTCTCCACCCGCAATATCAGGAAGCACTTGTTGAGCCACATTTGCATAGTATAAAGCTTTGGCTTGATTGTTCTGGCTATATTCATGATAAGCCACTCTCATCAAGCGACTGGCAAGGGTTTGTTTTAAGCTACTTAGCTCCGGATGATCAGGCTTTTCCCTTTCCAATTGATGGAGAGTCGTTAATGCACTATTTGATACAGGCTTAGTCAGGTTGCCAGTTTCTATCAAACGTTTAATTTTATTAGCCAGTTGATCAGTTTTTTGCTGGACTTTAGCCACCCGATAGTCTGGCTCAGCTTGTATAGCTGAAAGCTTTGTTTGAACAGCTACTGATTTACTTACTGCCTTAGCTTGCGTAGTTTGAGAGCCTATTGGCGACTGCTTTTGTACAGGCGTAGTTACCTGACAGCCCATCACTAAGGCAGTAATGCCAATAAGAATTTGCTGACTTACTGCCTTTAAAGCAAACTTTTTCATAGCCCCGGGAAAACTTAACTGGTACACAAAATTATCTTTCTTTTACTTGGTTTGAGCAACGCTCAAAGTTTATCTTATTTTAGTGTGTATACGCAGAGCTAACTAACCGTAGATTAACGCTCTTAACCCTATTGAAGCACTTCACTTATAAAATGCACTGCTAGGATATAACCAATGACAGTAACTAAATGTCGAGTTATCTAATTAAACTATATGAAGTGTTAACCAAGCTATTAGCCAAATAATCCAGCATCTAGCCAGTTAATTTAGTTACCTATCTTCAATGTCTTTGTTAAATAAATAGCCAATCAACATAAAGTTAAACTGGATTACATAATACCTTATCTAAGCAAGCCTTTAAATCTATGACTGGCTTTAATTGTGTAACAAACCTTTAAGTTAACAGTTAGTCTGCTCTTTTTAGGTTTTTCTTAAATAACTGTGACAAAGTTGGCATAACCATACTTAACAAAAATAATGCACCTGCACACACTACGATTGTAGGACTCGTTTGTGTGTCCCAGTGATAAGAAAATAGCAACCCACTTAGTACAGCTAAGCTTCCAATTAAGCTTGCTCCAACGGCCATCCACTCAGGTGTTTTAGCAAAACGTTGGGCTGTTGCTGCAGGGATAATCATTAACGATGTTATCAATAACATCCCGACTATTTTCATCGCCACAGCAATAACTAACGCGATTAATAACATCAGCGCTAGCCGCAACCATGTAACAGGCAAACCTTCTACCTTTGCCAAGTCTTCATCTACGGTTATTGCAAGAAAAGGTTTCCAAAGAAAATAAAGCACCACCAAAACAAGTGCTCCACCAGCCATAATCCAGATAATATCTGTTTTAGTCGCTGCCAGCAGCTCTCCAAACAAATAGCCCATTAAATTGTCACTAATCTCTGTACTATCCATCAGACTTATTGTAACTAGACCTAAAGACAAAGAGGTATGTGCCAAAATACCTAATAAGGTATCTGAAGCAATCATCTGCTTCTGCTGTAACGAGACTAATAATATAGCTAGTAGCAAACACACTATGATCACTGCTAGAGTAAGATTTACCTGCAACAAAAAGCCTAATGCCACACCTAAGAGAGCAGAGTGAGCCAACGTATCACCAAAATACGCCATTCGCCGCCACACAATAAACGAGCCTAATGGCCCAGCCACAATTGCTACGCCTATTCCAGCCAGCAATGCATCACTTAATAACCAAAAAAAATCAACCATATAACTTAATGTTATTTAATTTATTTATGCTAGTGAACTTGATGTTTATAAAGTCTTTGGATTGTTGATGACCTTGCCATCAACTCCATGTTTGTGATCATGATGATGGGTATACACAGCCAAGTCTTTTTCTGGCTCGCCAAACAGTGCCAAATATTCAGGGTGGTTGCTTATTTGTGAAGGAGAGCCTGAACAACATATATGGCGATTTAAGCAAACCACCCGATCAGTCGCAGCCATCACTAAATGCAAATCATGGGAAACCATCAAAACTCCACATCCTGTTTCATTGCGAATCGACTTAATAAGCTGATAAAGCTCTTTCTGGCCATTGATATCGACCCCCTGAACTGGTTCATCAAGCACCATCAATTGAGGTTTCCGCAGTAGCCCACGTGCCAGTAGAATACGCTGCATTTCACCACCTGACACTTTTTGAACTGGGCTCTTCAGCAGTCGTAATACACCTACTCGCTCTAGCACTGCTGCAATTTCTTGAGCTGAGTAACGACCTGCTAATGCTAAAAATCGTTCTACTGTTAGAGGAAAGGTAGGCTCAATATGCAGTCGCTGTGGCATATAACCAATGCGTAAGTTATGTTGCTGAAATCGTTCGCCACTGATAGGTTCAACCAGTCCTAATACCAATTTAACCAAGGTAGTTTTACCCGCACCATTAGGGCCAATCAAGGTTACGATTTCTCCTTGATGCAGAGTTAAGTTAACACCTTGTAATATTTGTCGTTGTTGAAAGCTAACATCAATATTAGTTAAAGAAACAAGTAACTTAGCCATAGGTTAATTAATCAGGTACATTCGATTGCTCTGCCTGACAGTTAGGGCATAGCCCTACCACCTCAACAGTTTCATTTTCTACTGTAAACCCAGCTTGCTGGGCAAACAGATTGAGCTCTTTAGCCAGTGTACTACTATTAATTTCCATTGCGATTGCACAATTGCGGCAAATGAGAAAGTAGCTCCGATGCTGATGCTCTGGCATTGGACAGCCAATAAATGCATTGAGTGAACTAATGCGATGTACTAGACCTTGTTCTTGAAGAAAATCGAGCGCTCGATATACCGTAGGCGGGGCAGCCTTTTTCCCTGACTGATCAGAGAGCAAAGCTAAAATATCATATGCTCCTAGAGGCTTATGACTGTGCCAAACCAATTCCAGTACTTGGCGGCGTAGCTCCGTTAGCTTAACACCACTTTTTCTACAGAGCTCATCCGCCCGTTCAAGTGCATCTTCAATGCACTGACCGTGGTCATGGGGAGTAAGCAGTAAAGTTTGTTTATCAAATCTAGACATAGTGACTAAGTTATTGTCTAATAAGCGTTATAGTATAACATTTCATATAGATGCTAAATAAAAGTCTTGTTAAATACTTTTCTTTAAGCAACACCTTTTGTCAGTGGTGATTATGGCAAATACAAGCGTTTTAGTTGAATGCTTGTGAGCTGCTGTTATGGAGCTAGGATTTTGTTCAACATTCAACAAGTTAAGCAATTAGTATTAGGTTTGACCCGATGGATAACCATTATCTGTCTTCCTAGCTTGTGTTTAGCATGGCAAACAGTCGCACAAAGCGCCGTTACTAACAAAGTCCAGCCACCTATCAACATTCTGGTATCAGTAAAGCCTATCCAACTTATTGCGAAAGCAATTACTGGCAATATTGCAACACCAGATGTACTAGTACCCGTCTCAGCCTCACCACATCATTACTCACTTAAGCCATCAGATCTTACCAAAATTCGCCAAGCAGATGTGGTATTTTGGATCGGGCCTCAAATGGAAGTGTTTTTACAAAAGCCCCTGGCTAAGCGCTCCCTTAACCAGCCAACAGTCTCTTTGATGAACCTAGAGACATCAATGGCAGGTTTTGCTCCAGTTAACCATCAGCAACACCACGATCATCATCACCATAGCTATGCTAGTAAATTACATATCTGGCTAGATCCTAAACAGGCACTACGAGCAGCCCAAACAATAGCTAACACACTATCTGATCTATATCCTAACTATCGTAGTCACTGGCAAGCCAACCTTTCCCAGTTTGCAGATCGACTAAGAAAAGCTGACCTTAGTAACCAACAACTGCTTTCAACTGTTAATCATAAAGGCTTTTTTGTATTTCATGACGCTTATGGGTTACTAGCTGAGCATTACCAACTCAATATTATCGATAATGTCACAGCAACACCTGATCAGTTGTCTAGTACTCGCCATATCATTCAGTTAAGAAAGAAATTATCTTCCGCAGGTGAAGCCTGCTTGTTTCTTGAGCCTCAGTTCTCGCCAAGAATATTAACCAAGTTAACTCAAGGGCTTCCTATCAAGAAAGCCGTTTTAGACCCACTTGCTATTGAGCAGACAGTAAGTCAGGACGGCTATATAAACTACCTACAAACCCTTGCAGATAGTCTTCATTATTGTTTATCAACAACGGGTTAAAGTGACCAGACCAGAGACAGTAAGCAGTGATGAGCGTCTTCCTTAAATCCTTTCAATAAACTGTCACACTAAACCAACAAACAATTGCTAGCCTTTAAGTTTGGATAAATTTTTTATTATCAAACAAAGGATAAGCTTGTGACAAACAAGTCGGCAGTTGCCGAAAAGCTGGAGAACTACTTAGAAAAATACCAAACTTGTCGCGCCCACACCTGGGTATTGTGCGAGCCACTGGAACAAGATGACTATAACTTACAGGCAATTGCTGAAACGAGTCCAGTCAAGTGGCATTTAGCTCATACCACATGGTTCTTTGAAACATTCATTCTCGCCAAGTTAGAAGACAACTTCAAACCCTTTCACCCGGCCTTTCATCATTTATTTAATTCCTACTATAACGGTGTAGGAAAACCCTTCATTAGACGTAATCGCCATTTACTTTCCAGACCAACAGTAGATACAGTTTACTCATATCGAGAAAACGTCGATGAAAAAATAAAAAATTTACTTAAACATAACAGCAAACTGTCTGACCACCAGCGAGAGTGGTTACTGTTCAGGCTGGCTCTTGGTATCCATCATGAGCAGCAGCATCAAGAGCTAATATTAACTGATTTAAAATACAATTTCTTTCAAAACCCTTTGTTACCTCGCTATCAAACTAAAGCACCCAAAATTAATCATAACATTACCAGTCCAGCTCTAAGATTTATCGAGTTTCCTGGAGGAAAAACTACCATCGGTTATGAGGATAAAGGTTTTAGCTTTGATAATGAAAAGCCCCATCACGAAATATCATTACCACCCTTTTCTTTATCCAATCGGCTGGTATTAAATCATGAATATCTTGCATTTATTGAAGACAAAGGTTATCAAAAGCCAGGGCTTTGGCTGGCTGATGGGTGGGAGTCTATTTGCCGTAGCGGTATAAATAAACCACTATATTGGTTTCAAAAAAATCACGAGTGGTATGAATATACCTTATATGGCAGCATGCCACTCAGCATGGAAAGCCCCGTTTGTCATATTAGTTATTATGAAGCTGATGCCTATGCTCGCTGGGCTGGATATCGCATACCAACTGAACAAGAATGGGAGTTTGTAGCAAAACGATACAGCCACTTGATAGATGGTTCCCCTCATTCCCCTTACCATCCATTACCTCAAATAAACGGTTACGAAATAAACCACTTATTTAATCATTGCTGGCAGTGGACCTTATCGGCATACTTGCCATATCCTAAATTTAAACCATTTATAGATGAAGTTGGTGAGTATAATGGCAAATTTATGTGCAACCAAATGGTATTACGAGGTGGATCTTGTCTAACCCCCCATGATCATATTCGCCCAACTTATCGCAATTTTTTCTACCCTAAAGATCGCTGGCAAATGACTGGCATTAGACTAGCAAGTTAAAGGATTAACTCTCATGTCTACTAATACAGTTTTTTTTTATGATCGTTTGGTAAATGATCATAATACTACTGAAGAAATTTTACAGGATTTAATGACTCACCCAAAAACGATTAAACCCAAATATTTCTATGATAAAACAGGGTCTCAATTATTTGATGAAATTACTCAATCACCTGAATACTATGTAACTAGAACCGAACTCAGTATTTTAAAAGATAATGCCGAAGCCATTGCCCATGCAGTAGGGGATCATACTCTATTAGTTGAATATGGTAGCGGAAGTAGCGAAAAAATCCGAGTGCTGCTAGAAGCAGTTCAACCAAAGGCTTATATGCCACTGGATATATCCAAAGCTCATCTATTAAATTCAGCCCAAAAGCTTGCTGACGACTACCCTTGGTTAGAGATACATGCCGCCTGTTTAGACTATAGCCGGCAGCTGACCTTACCAAGCACAGAGTACAACCATAAAGTAGGCTTTTTTCCCGGTTCCAGTTTAGGCAACTTTGAACCTGAAGAAGCTATACGCTTTCTAAAGCGGCTAAAGCAACAATTAGGTAATAATAGTGGTTTAATCATTGGTATAGACTTAATAAAGCCCATTGAAGTTTTGAATAGGGCTTATAATGATAGCCAAGGTATCACTGCTGAATTTAATAAAAATGTCTTGCTGCATTTAAATAGATTGATAAATGCTAATTTTAATCCTGAGCTTTTTTCCCATGAAGCTTTTTTTAATCAGGAAAAAAAGCGTGTCGAGATGCATTTAATCAGTATGGTAGATCAAATTATTACCATCAATAATCAAAAAATACGGCTAGCAAAAAATGAATCTATTCATACAGAAAACTCATACAAATATACAACAGCGGACTTTATCAGTTTAGCTCATAGTGCTGGGTTGGCTTGCACTCAGCGCTGGGTAGATGATAATGAATGGTTTGCTATTTTTTATGTAGAGTGAAGGCTCGACAGTAACTGTTAATAAATTTTTTATAAAAAAATGTCGCATAAAAAGTATGCGGCATTTATAAATAGTTTAATATTTAGCTCAATATAGCCGGGCAACTATTATGTTATGCAGTCTGCATATGTTGTTGCACGTGGTTCGCCAAGTTATAAAGTGAGTCAACACGGCTATGAATGGTATCAGCTATATCTTGCTTTTGAAACTCAGATAAGTGATGAAGCTTATCCAACCTTAATAAATTTAAATGTAAGCAAGGATTTTGAGCACGAAACTCCCTCAAATCACCATTGACTAAAACAGGCAAAAACTGGTGGCCTTTTTTCTTAAGAAACTCATTAAGCACTTCCAGTCCTTGGTTTAAAGGGTATATCTTTTGCTGTTGCTTGATTGGCAACACCATATATAACTTTTTTGTTTTATTCACTGTATTGGCAACTAGCATAATGTTAGTTGGCAGAACAGCACTTTCATCAATATGATTGAAAATATCATGAAAACAATAAAAATTAGGCAGAATTACCAAACCACTGTTGTAGTTGTTTGGAGTAATTACCTCATAGTTAGAATACAGCTTTGCAACTGTTGGGCTGTACACACAAAAACAGTCAGCAATCAGCTTGAAAAAGTCAATTGCTTTCTTGCGATTAAGGATATGATTTAAGTCCCATACTAAGTCTTTGTTATCGACATCCGTATAGCTAACCATATATTCACCCTGCTTCCTGCCATTAAAAGAAACTTGTGTTACAAATTAAACACCAAATCAATAGTTTTTAGAAACATCATTATTTCTGAATTGTTAACTACTCATTAATAAAATGTGATTTAGATCATATTATTAACGAACAATCGTTAACCAAAAAACCCGTTAAATCAATCATTTGTTTTACATTCATACAGTTTCTAGATCACTATTTTTCAAATAAATAATTCTATCGCGTTCTAGTTATTTGAACAGTCATTTTAATAAAATTTACAATCAAACTAAAAGAGTTGGAGTAAGAGCTAAGTCCTTGCTCATTTTTAGAAGACAAAAGAGTATGTCTGGCATGCTGTGTTCCATCAAATACTAAAACTTTTCAAAGGGTTATCAGCAAACGGGCAGTTCTTCCTGGCTTAACCGCTGGTCTCAGCCACTACCTAGCCTGTATACTCAAGACAAGACTTTACACCAGGGCTAAAGCAGAGGGCATGCCATATTGCTAGTTATCGACGATTCAACCTATCGCTCATCAAGCTATAATAGCCGGATTCGATTTTTGGTACTTCACTACACAGCGATTAACTTTGCCAGTTCTATTGCCGCGCTAACCTCAAAAGTAAGCGCTCACTATTTGATCCCTAATTTAACTGACCAAAGCTATCCTGCAACAAAGCTTCAAGTATTTAAGTTGGTTGATGAATCACAAAGAGCATGGCACGCTGGAGTAAGCGCCTGGGAAGATAGAAGTAATATCAACGATCAATCAATTGGTATTGAGATTGTCTATCAACCAGAGCCAAGCTCTACTGAAGCAGAAAAGTTACTCTTTCCTGACTACCCAGCAGATCAAATTGAACAATTAGTTTTATTATGCAAGGACATAATACAACGCCATCCCGACATTACACCTACACGAGTAATTGGTCACTCGGACATTGCCCCTGCTAGAAAAGCTGACCCTGGGCCTAAGTTTCCCTGGCAACACTTATATTCAGAAGGAATTGGCGCATGGTATGACACAGCAACACTTGAACGTTATCAGTGTCAGTTTAGTGAAGCCCTACCTCCTATCTTGGCAATCCAACAGCAACTTAAAACCTATGGTTACTCGATACAGTTAACAGGTATAGAGGATAAACAGACACAGCAGGTGGTGAAAGCATTTCAAATGCACTTTAATCCTGAGTCCTATTCAGGGTGTCTAGATGTAAAAACAGTTGCCGCTATTTATGCACTAGTTGATAAATACTGTAAACCTTCCCAGTTTTAATTATTATGCTAATTATCAGAAGCAATATCCGTATAATTTCGAATTAAATGCTGGTAGGCAAACGATTTTTGTAAACGAAACAAAGCTATATTAATTAATTCGACATCTTCTTTAGGTACAGAGCGCTTACTGAATAATAAATGGATGCTATTATCGTGCACTACCAAAGGATGAAACTCAAATTTGCCAACCAATTTCATTTGACGAGTTAAAAAAGTTGCCGCTACTTGATCATCAACAACAGCCGTTAGTCGACCAGCTTCAAGTAGCTTCATCCGTTGCTCTGGGCTGGTGGTTAAATGGATTTTTGGTTTGAACCGCTTATCTTCAAGTAACTTTTGAAACTCTGGACCATAATAAGCACCATTACTGGCACCAACTTTAACGTTATATTTAGTAAATAATTCAAACAAACTTTCGGCTGGATATTTTGCAGCTTCTCCTTTACGAAAAATAAGCAACATTACTTCACGTCGATAAGGCTCAGAAAAATAACCGTATTTTTGCCGCTCTTCAGTGATTGAAGCGGCTGTAACCATATCAATTTTTCCTTCTTTAAGCAGCTGCAATGCTCTTCTACCAGGAATTTCCTGCAAACTGTAAGGACAACCTGCCGCTTTAAGCAGTAGATCCATAATAATGGCATCTAACCCATCAGGTTGTCCTTTACCTGCCATCATGAAAAATGGCTCCCATTTATTCCAGGCCACATTAACTTGCTTTGAACAGGCGAAAACATTTACCGCTGTTGCGAGCATAAGGAATAAAACAAGAAAAACTTGATGCCGCTTTTTCATAACAAGCCCCAGAAAGAAACGCTCAATTTAAGGTAAGCTTATATGATAAGGCGGAAACTACCACTTATTTGCTTTTGAAAAAGGGCTTTCGCTTTTCAATAAATGCTTTCATTCCTTCTTTTTGATCTTCGGTAGCAAATAACGCATGAAATGTTCGTCTCTCAAATAAAATTCCTTCTCTCAAACTAGATTCTAAAGCCCGCTCAACAGCTTCTCTAGCCACCATAACCGCAGGCTTACCATAAGCGGCTATGGTTTCTGCAGCAGTAATTGTTTCACTCAGCAGCTTATCGTCAGGAATAGTCCGTGCTACCAGCCCAGCACGCTCTGCTTCTTCTGCCGCCATCATACGGCCTGTTAAAATCATATCCATAGCTTTGGCTTTACCAACCAGTTTAGTAAGTCGTTGAGATCCTCCTATGCCAGGTATCACTCCTAACTTAATTTCTGGCTGGCCAAACTTAGCCGACTCTGCCGCAAAAATCATGTCACACATCATGGCCAATTCACACCCACCACCTAATGCATAACCTGATACTGCAGCAATCTTCGGTGTTCGTAGCGCAGCAAAACTATCCCAGCCAGCGAAATAATCTTGATAAAACATGTCCATATAAGTTTGGTTGGCCATTTCCTTAATATCAGCTCCTGCTGCGAATGCTTTTTCTGAGCCGGTTATGATAAAACATCCTACATCTGGATCTTGATCTAAGGGTTTTAAAGTAGTCACCATTTCTTCCATGATGTCTGAATTTAATGCATTCAGTGATTTAGGGCGATTTAGTTTAACAATAACAACCCGACCTTTACGCTCAACTAAAATGCTCATAAATACCTCATTAATTAAAAATTTGTAAATTTAGCCAGAAATTAAAATTGTAATTTATGAGTCCCAAATCGCGCCGTAGGAAGGAATACCTCGAATCTCTAAACCATGAACAACCTGATAGGTAAGCTTTTGGTTAGATATAATAATAACTGCCTCAGCATTAAAGTAGCGATATGCCAAATAAGCCAGTTTGACCATATCCGGTTTACCGCTTTCAGTAGTATCCCAAATCGTTGCATTTGGTTCTGCAGCCAATATTTCATCCACCAACGCATTACCATAAGTCTCGCGAGGGCTTCTTGTTGACCAGACTAAGTGAGCTGGCACTTCTTGCGCTAATAAGTGAGGTAAACACGGACCAATACCACTGCCTGTTGCCACATATACAACACGTTTAAACAGTTTTTCAATATTGGCGACACCAGCCGTAGGAATACCTTTTACCCATACATGACTTGGAGGATTATCAATAAATGCACCGGTCCAATCACCTGCACGTGAAATCGTTAACCGATACCCTTCCTCGCCTGGTTTTGGCACATTAGCAAATGCATGCCACTCTGCTAGAGGATTTAAGCTAACGGTCATCGAAGAACCAGGAAAAGGTGTCACACCATAATTAAATTTTGCTAGTGCAACATGTGATGAGGGGGTTTCTATCTCAACTGGTACTTTTCTTAGCCTAAGCCAGGGTATAATTATGCTGACACTTACTATGACCAACAACCAAAAACTAAGGCTAGAAAATAAAGCATTGGATAAAGTGCTATCTCCTTTTTGATCGTTAATAAAAACGACCGTCTGCATCCAAAACATTAGTAATGCAGCCCATCCACCAAAACGATGGATTAACTCGAAATTATTATGAAAACGGGCACGATTTGAAGGTAAAGCCATAACAACTATTAATAGTAGTACTGCTAATAATGCATAAGTAATTACCATCGTACCCAGAGATATACCGGGTAGCCCATTAGCATACTGATAGGTGATGGAACCAGCAAACACTGCAAACCAGATTGTGGCCGCTACCGCGCAACCACTATGAAAACCACCAAAATGGTAAACTTTTCCTAAGGTCCAGCGTACTGATAACGGCCAACTTGTGGGGGCTCGAGTAGCAAGCCAAAATAAGAAATTAATAACATACTGTTGTCGCATAACAATGGCAATTGTCATATTAATAACAACAATATTGGCTATTGCTCCAAGTGCAATTCCTTCACTTCCCCACCAGTTATATTGAGTTATCCCTAAAAAAAACGCCCCTAAATTAACAAGTGTCACTAAATAAACAAGACGGTTGTAGTGCATTAATTGCTCATGTTTCCCCAGCTGCCGTAATGGACCTGTTTTTTTAGGCAGTTTTACACTGGGTAACTTAATCTTCGATGCATCTACAGGCTGATTAGCTGAGTTTCCTCTTGTAAAAGTGGACTTTACTGCAACTTTACTTAATTTTTGTTTTTTTGTTGTTTGTCGTTTAACCGTTGTCTTTGATGTTTTCTTAATTTTAGCTGGTTGTTTAGACTGTTCAGCAACCGGTAGTTTTAAGCTTGCAACATTACCCATTACGATGTCTCCCTACTCGTTACAGGATGAAGCTCTTCTGTTGATTGTAATTCCACGTCTTGTTTGTGATGTTGCTGAGCAATTTTAAGCAATTCTCTTTTATCTACTTTCCCCCGACTGGTTCTAGGCAGCTCATCCATAGCAATTATAAATGCAGGAGTGCAATAATACGGTAGAGATTCAGCCACAGCCTGTTTAGCTGCTTCCACATCAACAGTATATGGGCTAACAAACGCTACTAAATTACGGTTATCAAGTTTGAGTGCAACTGCATGTTTACAATCAGGTACTTTTTCCAATACTGCAGAAACAGAATCAAGCTCTACTCGAAAACCTCTAATTTTTACTTGATCATCTACCCTGCCAAAATGCTCCAACTCACCATTTTTAGTCCAGCGACCTAAATCTCTGGTACGAAACATCATTCTGCCATTACCAAGAAAAGGGTCGGGAGCATATCGTTCTTTATTTAACTGTGGGTTATTAAGGTAACCCGCGGTAACACATTCGCCTCCAGCCCACATCTCTCCTACTTCACCGATAGCACAAGGCTTCATATCTTTATCAAGAATATAAACTGTATTATTCGGTGTAGGCTTACCAATGGTTAATTGTTCTGACTCACTGTGATAATGCTGAACTGTATTAACAATAGTAGTTTCTGTAGGACCACAGGAATTATGGAATTTACAAAATGAAGCCCATTTATCCGCAAGTGGTTTAGGGCAAGGCTCACCAGCAACAGCGGCAATTTTAACATTACGACAACTGTCAGCATCAAGCGAACCAAGTACTGATGGTGTCGCTATTACGACATCAGCTTGCTGTACTGCCTGTTGAATATCTTTGCTTCTAATAATCAAAGTTGCTCCATGGGTTAAACAACCAAAGATTTCCCAGGCAGCCATGTCAAATGCAATATTTAAAATTTGTGCTACTTTCATTCCCCGCTGAATACCAAGCCCACCTGGCTCAGTTAAAATAATATTACAAACATTACCATGCGTAACCTGTACACCATTGGGTTTGCCTGTCGTACCAGAAGTAAACAAAATAAAGCAAACATCCTTGTTATTTACATACGATACAGGATTTTTATCTGTTTCTTCACTTAGCGAGTGTTGCATTATTTCATCGATAGCAATACAGGTATGGCCTTCTGGTACAGGTATAATATTTTTAAACTTTTCTAAGGTTAAAATTACTTTTGTATCAGCTGTATTAATAACATGTTTTAACTGTGATTCTGGTGCCACCCCGACATGTTGCGGTACATAAGCCGCTCCCAGTTTTAACGTAGCCAAAATACCTACCAGCATAGGTATGGAGCGCTGCAAAAAAAGTGCGACATTATCGCCTCTTTTAACCCCCAAGCCTTTGAGGAGCTCCGCGAGCCGATTCGCTTGACGGTTAAGCGTTTGATAAGTAATCGATTCATCTAAATGTTTAGCAGCAATAGCATATGGCTGTGAAACAGCATGCACCTCAAATGCTTGGTGAATAGCATTATAATGGACCTGTTCTAAAGGCCCCTGACCAAACTGTTCAAATAGTATCTGATCAGCAGGCGACAACTGGCTTATTGATTGGGCAACAAAATGTTGTTTTAACTCCGAATTAATGAGATCTGTTGTTTGTTCGTCATGGTTTATTTTAGTGAGAGATGGGTTGTTACAGTTTAGTACTTTGGATAGTTTGATAATAGTCTTTTGAATATTCTCATTTTTTTCTTCAGACTGTTTAACTATGCTACTTACAGCATCAAGAGTATTTTTACTTCTCATTAACTCCTTTTCAGCACCTTTTAATTTAAGGTTTACATCACATAATTTTGTCTCCATTGCACCAACTTTATTTTCCAGACTAGCAATGATTTCAGATGAATCCTCACAAATTTGGTGAATGATTTTTTTATACAACTCATTTGATATCACACTATTACTTATTGAATTACCAACAAAATCTATATCTTTTCCATTATTTTCCAACCACATAGAAATTAATGTGTGTGGGTCACTATACTTCAACTGTTCTTTTAATGAGTAACCAGTTTCCACCTTCCCTTTTTCTTTAGTTCTTAGACCAACTTTCACAACTTGTTCGACATTCATAACAATACACCTGATTATTGAGAATAGACAGCATCACCACACAGAAAATACTGAGCAATATAATTTTTTGCTTTTTTAGCTAGATTATTTTTTGCTATTTTTGCGCAGCAAATACAAATTTATATTGAGCAAACACTACGTGTTTTATATAACTCTTTATCTATTTAAATAGGATAAATAACCAGGGTGCCAACTCATACTCACCCATCATTATCTTTATTAAATAACCCAATTAATAACCGACATTTTTATTTTATTTATAGAACCACCATAAAGACTATCTTTATAGCAAAGACTTTCCATAGCATAATAAATACATAACCAATAAATACGACAACCAAATTCTTTTAAAAGGTTAATTGCTTTTATTAATCTAACAGTAAATATGCTTGACTTACCTCCTTAACTTATAAAAGTGAAATTACAAATATGCTATTTCACTTTTATTACAAATCATATCTTAAATCACTAAGAACTATGATTACCTTTTTTAACTAACCTAACGTTCAGAAAGATACATTAAATAGAACATCTATCAAACAATCTTGTTTCATTAGATAGTTAAAAATGAGACCTTCATTCGAAAGAAAAAAGACCGTGTGACTTGCTCTATAAATTTGATAGAACTGTTTCTTTTATAAAGAAATTCAAAGGCAATAACGCTTTAATGAGAGTCAGACTTAGCTTGAGACCTAGTGCTAAAAAGGCAGTATTAAATTGAAAATAAGAAGACAACTTGTCACTAAATTGAGGTATTACTGTATGACTAATGCACCTAAAGTGACAACTAGTGGTGGTATTAAGAAGAGCGCAAAAACCCCAGCAACAAATACTACCAGGGTTTTACTAGCTTACTAAAACGTGATTAATTTACATGCTTTATTCTGCGTTCTGTGTCCCTAAATGATTTAGCATAGACTCACTATACCAGTCGACAAAATTAATCACGCCAAATTCATAAGTTTTTGAGTAAGGACCAGGCTCATAAGCCATAGAGTTAATGCCTAGCTGGTTATCCTCCGCTAGCTTTCTATCTTGAGCGTTAGTAGCATCCCAAACCTTCCTTAGGTTTTCTACATTGTAGTCAACCCCTTCCACAGCATCTTTGTGAACCAGCCATTTGGTGGTTACCAGAGTTTCCTGAGGGCTAAGTGGTGTTACGATAAATGCAATCAAGTGATCACCCATGGCATGGTTCCATGAGTTTGGCAAATGCAAAATTCGCATTGAGCCTAAGTCTGGGTTTTTAATACGCCCCATCAGTTTTTTACAACCCTGTTTGCCATCCATAGTCATGGAAACAGTTCCTTCCATTAGTGGCATTCTCACAATTCGGTTTCTTAACCCATGTGAAACATGCTTGTAAGGAATTTTTTCTGCTTCCCAATCAGCTTCTTTGCGAGCCACATGAGCTTTAAAGCTATCTGAGGCACGAGGGTCTGTGGTGTCATCCCACTCTAATAAAGAGTTTAACAGTTCTGGGTGTGAACCATTACAGTGATAGCACTCACGGTTATTTTCAATAACAAGTTTCCAATTCGCTTTTTCAACGATATTAGACTCAACCGCTACTTTTGCGTTATCTAAATCATAAGGCTCTAAATAGTCAGCTAAGTCTTTTAAGAAGGGGGCAATCTCAGGTGGGGTTTCTGCTAGCGAAATAAAAATATAACCACCAGCTGTTTTGACATGAACAGGTTTTAATGAAAAGTTGCTCTTACAGAAGTCATCCCCCATTTCTGTTCCAGCAAAAATAAGCTGCCCATCTAATTCATAAGTCCACTGATGATAAGGGCAAACTAGCTTCGCTACCTTACCTTTCGGTTGCAAACAGACTTTAGAGCCCCGATGCCTACAAACATTATGAAATGCCTGTATTTCGTTATGCTGATTTCTTACCACTATTATTGGGTTATTGCCAATATCAATTGTAATAAAATTGCCTTTCACTGGTAGTTCGCAAGTTAAACCCACAAATAACCATTCTTTACAGTAAATTTCCTCCATATCAATTTGGAAAAGCTGAGGGTCATTGTAAAAGGGTTGGGGTAAGGAATAAGTTGGGTTACGATCTTGCAACATTTTGGCAACATCCTGGCGGCTAATGCCAGAGCTAGAAAGTTGCTTGATATCAATCAAGTTACCCATAGTGATACCTCATCATTAATTGTTATATACACGGCAACATTTGTAGGCTAGATCGTCCGTAATACTTGAATACCTCTAACTGTTTCTCTGTGTTTTTTGCCATATTAGGATTACTTAAAGCAATAGAGGTACACTTTTTATATTGCAGGCATTCTGATTAATAACCCCTCTACCCACATAGTTAAAAGCGACTCAGCAGAAGCAGGTTTCCGACGTTATTAGGGCAAGGGCTAACTACCGGCTGCAAAAACTATCTGTAGGTCGTTTTTAGATAATCTCCTATCCATCCCCTGACCCAAAATCCAGTTAAATCATAAATAGCCACGCTTACCTGCCAATACACGCGGTGGCTAAACAAAAAATAATAGCCAAACGGAAGAGAGCAGTGACATGACTCAAACCTTCGCCAATCCAGCAACATCAGATGTATGGCAGCCAGGTAGCACATTAAATGTGCGTTGTGTGGCTGTGATTCCAGAAACTCATGACGTGATGTCATTTTGGTTTCAGGCTGATAACCCAATGCTATTTCACTTCAAGCCTGGGCAATTTGTAACGTTAAATCTAACTATCAATGGTAAGCCTGTACAACGTTGCTACACCATTGTGACTTCACCTTCGCGCCCTTATTGCTTTGCCATTGCTGTTAAGCAGGTACCTGATGGACTTGTGTCAAACTGGCTACACGACAACTTGAGTGTAGGAGACACCCTTGATATTCAGGGCCCAGCCGGTATTTTTACCAGCATCGACTACCCTGCCGAAAAAGTACTGCTACTGTCTGGTGGCGTTGGCATTACGCCAGTAATGTCCATGGCACGCTGGTGGGCTGATACCATGGCCAATGTGGATGTGGTTTTTATTCACAGCGCCAGAACACCCGCCGATATTTTATTTTTAGAAGAGCTGAACAGACTAGATGCAGTAATGCCCAATTTTAAATTGGTCGTTATTTGCGAAAAGATTGAACCTGGCCAAAGCTGGTACGGCTATCGTGGCTTTTTACATAACAATATTCTTGATGCAACCACCCCAGACCTGCTAGAGCGTGAAATTTTCTGTTGTGGCCCTGGCCCCTATATGGCTGCTGTTCAGCAGATGTTGCAAGAAATTGGTTTCGACATGAGTCGGTACCATGAAGAAAGCTTTATCACTACCCCAGAAGAAAACCCAGAAGATGCAGCTACCTATATAGAAGCAACAATAGATGAGTCAGAACTCATTACAGTTGAATTTGCTGCATCCAGCAAAACTGCCGAGATTTTACCAGGTGAAACCATTCACCAAGCTGCCGGTAAGGTTGGCTTACACATGCCCAGAGCATGTGGTATGGGGCTTTGTGGTACTTGTAAAGTCCTGAAAAAGTCTGGCGATGTCACTATGAATCACAGCGGTGGTATTACCGATGAAGATATTGCAGAAGGCTACATTTTAAGCTGCTGTAGTGTCCCTCAAGGCAATGTTGTTGTCGATTTCTAAACCATTTTTATACACAACACCTGTTTTCTATCAAGACTGTGTGAATTAAGCGAGTAGGTAAGTAAAGATATGGAAAAGTACTCAGGTTTTGGCCTGCTCAAGCATGCCTTAAGCTACCACGAAAACTGGCAACGGGTATGGCGCAATCCCACCCCCAAGTCTAATTATGATGTGGTTATTATTGGTGGTGGTGGCCATGGTTTAGCAACCGCTTATTATCTTGCCAAAGAGTGTGGCATTACCAATGTAGCTGTTATTGAAAAAGGCTACTTGGGAGGAGGCAATACTGCACGTAACACCACCATTGTTCGCTCTAATTATTTATGGGACGAAGCAGCACTGCTTTATGAACACGCCTTAAAGCTCTGGGAAGGCTTATCACAAGACCTGAACTATAACCTGATGTTCAGCCAACGGGGGGTTTTAAACCTTGGCCATACCTTGCAAGATATGCGGGATATCGAGCGTCGGGTAAATGCCAACCGTCTCAATGGCATTGATTCTGAAGTCTTAAATACCCAACAAGTACAAGAGCTGGTTCCTATTCTTAACTGTTCCTCCAATGCTCGTTATCCAGTATTAGGCGCATCATGGCAACCTCGCGGCGGTGTTGCCCGTCACGATGCTGTGGCATGGGGCTTTGCAAGAGCGGCTGATGCTTTAGGTGTTGATTTAATTCAGCAAACGGAAGTCACAGGTATCCGCCGACAAAATGGCGCTGTTTGTGGGGTTGAAACCAAAAATGGTTTTATTGGTGCGAAAAAAGTCGGCTGCGTAGTAGCAGGCAACTCTGGGGTGTTAGCTTCAATGGTAGGCATGCGCTTACCGTTAGAATCCCACCCGCTACAAGCTTTGGTTTCAGAACCACTCAAGCCAATTCTTGATACTGTGGTTATGTCTAACCACGTACACGGCTATGTCAGCCAGTCAGATAAAGGCGATCTGGTTATTGGTGCTGGTATCGATAGCTATAACGGCTATGGTCAGCGCGGTTCTTTTGCCACTATCCAGCATACGGTTGCTGCCATTGTTGAAATGTTCCCAATTTTCAGTCGAGTACGGATGAACCGCCACTGGGGTGGGATTGTAGATACCTGTCCTGATGCTTGCCCCATTATCAGTAAAACTCATATTCCTGGCTTGTATTTCAACTGTGGCTGGGGAACTGGTGGCTTTAAGGCAACACCAGGCTCTGGTCATGTATTTGCCCATACCATCGCCAACGATAATCCACACACTTTAGCGGCACCATTCAATATCGACCGCTTCTACACTGGCCACTTAATTGATGAACACGGCGCTGCCGGCGTAGCTCACTAGCGGAGGGAACTGAAGATGTTGCAAATACACTGTCCTTATTGCCAGGAAACCCGTGAAGAAGATGAGTTTCATTATGCAGGGGAAGCACATATTGTCCGGCCAGAAAGTCCTGAATCGCTTTCTGATGAAGAGTGGGGAGACTATTTATTCTTCCGTAAAAACACACGGGGCCTGCATCATGAGCGCTGGTATCACACTGCAGGTTGTCGACGATTTTTTAATGTGACGCGAAATACCGTGACCTATCAAATTTTAGAAAGCTACAAAATGGGGGATAAACCTCAGGTAACAGCGGAGGGAGAGCAGTAGTGAGCCAAGTTAATCGCTTAAATCAGGGTGGCAGAGTTAACCGCAACCACTCCATTCGCTTTACCTACAATGGCCAGCAATATCAAGGCTTTGAAGGGGACACCATTGCATCAGCTCTATTAGCCAATGGTGTAGATATTGTCGGCCGCAGTTTTAAATACAGCCGACCACGAGGCATTGTCGGCGTAGGCTCTGAAGAGCCAAATGCCATCTTGCAAGTCGGCAGCACGGAAGCTACTAGCATTCCTAATTTAAGAGCAACCCAAACTGAGCTTTATGATGGGCTGGTTTGCGAAAGCGTTGCTGGCTGGCCTTCTGCTGAAAATGATGTGATGGGGCTGGTAGGCAAGCTGGGCGGAAAAATGATGCCTCCCGGCTTCTACTACAAAACCTTTATGTACCCTGAAAGCCAGTGGCTAACCTACGAAAAATATATTCGTAAAGCAGCTGGTCTAGGCCGAGTCCCACAGGAAACAGATCCAGACCGCTACGACAAAATGCACCACCATTGTGATGTGTTAGTTGTTGGGGGTGGACCTGCTGGTTTAGCTGCTGCTCTTGCTGCTGCAAGGGCTGGAGCAAGAGTTATTTTGGCAGACGAGCAGTCTGAGTGGGGCGGTTATTTACTCAACAACACAGAGACTCTTGATGGACAACCTGCCAGCCAATGGGTCAGCAAGGTTATTGGTGAGCTAGGCTCCTTGGCCAATGTTACCTTACTAAATCGCACCACTGCACTTGGTTATTATGATCACAACTTGGTAGCACTTGTGGAGCGCTGTACTGATCACGTCGGCGAGAATCAGCCTGGTGTTCGACAACGGCTACACAATGTTCGTGCTAGCCAAGTTATCCTCGCAGCAGGTGCTCAAGAGCGCCCTCTGGTATTCGGTAATAATGATCGCCCTGGCTGCATGCTAGCTTCTGCAGTGACTACCTACATTAATCGTTATGGCGTAGTACCTGGCAACAAGCTGGTGCTAATGACAACCAATGATTATGCCTACCAAACAGCGCTTGATTGGCAAGCCACTGGTCGCGAAGTCGTACTGATTGTTGACACCCGTGCCAATCCTCAAGGTGAGTTAGTCAAGCAGGCTATCAGCAAAGGTATCCGTGTTCTTACCGGGCATGGCGTAATCAATGTTAAAGGCAGCAAGCGAGTTAAAGCCGTTGAAGTAGCATCATTAAGTGCTGATGGCCAGCAACTGACTGGCAGTGCTGAGCAATATGAGTGCGATACGGTTGCTAGCTCTGGTGGCTGGAGCCCAATAGTCCACCTAAGCTGTCACACTGGCAGTCGACCAGTTTGGCGTGATGATATAGGTGGCTTTGTACCAGGCGAAACCCATCAGGCGCAATGGTGTGTAGGTGGCATACAAGGTACTTATTCACTGGAGAAAGCCTTACAAGAAGGGGCTGATACTGGTCTGCAAGCAGCGATTGAGTCCGGTTTTGGTAAAGGTGATCAAGCAATCGAGCTGCCTAAAACCAATGAGCCTAGCATCGAACAAGGCCAACTTTTATTTCACATTCCACACCATCAACCACCCAGCCGAGCGCCTAAGCAGTTTGTTGATTATCAAACGGATGTCACTGCTGCAGCTATCGAACTGGCAGCCCGAGAAGGCTTCGAGTCAGTAGAGCATGTCAAACGTTATACCGCCATGGGTTTTGGAACTGACCAGGGCAAGTTGGGTAACATCAACGGGATGGCAGTTTTAGCGAAGGCTTTAGGCAAAACGCTGGCTGAAACGGGTACTACTATATTCCGCCCTTCATACACCCCCACTACTTTTGGCGCTTTAACTGGCCGTGAAGTGGGTGAGCTGTTTGATCCTAAGCGCTACACCGCCATGCATAGCTGGCATGAGGCAAATGGCGCACTATTTGAGGATGTTGGCCAATGGAAGCGCCCATGGTATTACCCAAAACCAGGGGAAACCATGCATGAGGCTGTTGCCCGTGAGTGCCTGGCTACGCGAAATAGTGTAGGTGTTTTAGACGCATCAACTCTGGGCAAAATCGACATTCAAGGGCCTGATGCTCGCGAATTCCTCAACCGCATTTACACCAATGCTTGGAGCAAGCTGGCTGTCGGTCGTTGTCGTTACGGCTTAATGCTGAAAGAAGACGGGATGGTATTCGATGATGGGGTTAACTCCTGCTTGGGTGAAAACCACTTCTTATTAACCACTACTTCTGGTGGTGCCGCAGGGGTGCTGGAATGGCTGGAAAACTGGCATCAAACTGAATGGCCTGAGCTGGAAGTTTACTTCAACTCTGTGACTGATCACTGGGCGACTATTTCCATGTCTGGCCCTAACAGCCGTAAAGTGCTGGAGAAAATCTGTAACGACATAGACCTTTCCAACGAAGCCTTCCCATTTATGAGCTGGAAAGAAGCAACCGTTGCTGGTGTAAAAGCTCGAGTGTTCCGGATCAGTTTTACTGGTGAACTGTCTTTCGAGATCAATGTGCAAGCCAACTATGGCCATTATGTGTGGGAACAAGTGATGGCTGCTGGTGCCGAGTTTGGCATTACCCCTTACGGCACTGAAACCATGCACGTCTTACGGGCAGAAAAAGGGTTTATTGTTGTTGGCCAGGATACTGATGGTTCCGTCACTCCTTATGACTTAGGGATGGACTGGGCTGTTGGCAAAAACAAGCCGTTCAGTTTCTTAGGCAAACGCTCGATGGACCGTAGTGACTGCATTCGAGTTGATCGCAAACAGTTTGTGGGCCTCAAGCCAAAAGATCCTAATGCCGTTTTGCCTGAAGGTGCCCAACTAGTACTCAATCCTGATCAGCCCAAGCCAATGGCTATGGTTGGCCATGTAACCAGTAGCTATCAAAGTGCTTGCCTGGGCTATTCGATGGCATTAGCAGTGGTAAAAGGTGGCCACCAGAAAATGGGTGAGACTGTTTTTGCACCATTAGCAGATGGTCGCACTATTGAAGCTGAAATCTGTTCACCTATATTTTTAGATCCCAAAGGAGAGCGCCAAAATGTCTAGAGTCGCTGATGACGTATTTAATGACCAGCAATTGGCCGTACGAGCAGAGTCACCGCTCCACCATTTGGGTTTACCTGCTAAGCCTGCCAATCAGCTTCAAGGCGGGGTGCAGTTAAAAGAACTGGCATTACAAGGTCACCTTATTTTACGAGGTGACCCTAATAATGAGCTATTTTCCAAGGGGGTGGAAAAAGCCCTTGGCGTAGCATTACCCACCCAGCCTCATCAAAGCAGCCAAAGCAAAACAGCTGTCGTGCAATGGTTAGGGCCTGATGAGTGGTTAATTTTGGTAGATGGTGGTTCTGAGGCTCAAATAGAAAAAGAGCTGCATGAACACCTGCATGGCCACTATTTAGTTGTCGACGTTAGTGGCGGCCAAACCATTCTTCACTTGTCTGGAACAAATGCTGAGCAGGTATTGCAGAAATCTACGGGATATGACGTACATTTACGGAATTTCCCTGTCGGTAAAGGCGTGCAAACCACTTTAGCCAAATCTACTGCATTAATCCGCAGGATAGAAGATAACTACTTTGAACTAGTGGTAAGACGTAGCTTCGCTGACTATCTATGGCGGTGGCTGGTAGATGCTAGTGAAGAGTATGGCTTATCGATAGGTGGTTGATCGAGGCTGTTTCAAAAACTTCTTCCTCCCCTTCAAGTTGTCGCGAAAGCTGTTTCCCCCCTTTGATAAAGGGGGGCTAGGGGGGATTTAAAGTGACCATAGTTTTGAGCTTCTCCACTTTATTTACTTGTAAAAATCCCCCTCAATCCCCCTTTTTCAAAGGGGGAAGCTAGATGGTGCCATAGCTCTAATCCTCCTTTGATCAACAGGGAGCCAAAAGCACCAAGCTAAATTTCCCCATTGCGACAGCCTCTAAAATATTCTCTCCATTTGACCGCTTGCAGATTTCCCTTATCTGGTGAAAAATAACCTTTCTAATTAAGAATATATCTACGCAAATCATTTTTAGGTGTAAAAATATACTCACAGTGAAGGATTATTTAGGCGAGGCCACCAAGTGAGGAAGCCCTAGGAGCTTAGATAAGCTAAGTGACTAGGGTGACGAGCGATGGTAACAAAGCCTAAAGATCATTCGCGAAGAGTATACAACTGTTGATATGTAATATGAGTAGGGTTTCCCAGTCGCAGAAAGTAGCTGAGTTTTTAAAAGAAAATCCAGGTGAAAAATTCACTGCCCGGCAGATTGCTGAGGCTATTATTGCGCGCTATCCAGAAGACTATTTAGATAAACGCTCTAATCCTCGTTTTAGTGACGACAAAGCCTTTTTGCAGCAGATTGTGGCTGAAATTGGCGCCCAAAAAGCCAGTATTTTACGTCAAGATAATAAAATCCATTGGCAGGATAAGCCCAGGCCTAGAGTATATTGGTTTGAAGTGAACGCCAACGAAGAGGAAGAAGAGCCTGAGTGGCATGATTCAGATTTGGATGACGAAGATGCCGCCATTGAGGTTATCACCCAACAACAAATATTGGCGGAAGTAGAGCTGTATCCACTACTGGTTCAGTATTTAAAAAGTGAACATCACCTGTATTGCTTACGGATTGATGAAAAGCGCTCTCGAAACAGCCGTGGCAGTGGTGGCAATCACTGGTTACATCCAGATATAGTGGCTATGGAGCCAGTAGCAAAAGGCTGGAATGAGCTGGTGCAAACCTGTGTTCGGCAAGGTGGCAGCCAGAGTGTTCGGCTTTGGGCGTTCGAGGTAAAGCGCGAATTAACCCGAGCTACTGTGCGTAAGTCATTTTTCCAGGCTGTATCTAATTCCAGCTGGGCCAATGAAGGTTACCTGGTCACCACCAGTATTGCAGATACTTTAGTTGAACAAGAGCTAAGAATGTTATCAGCTTTGCATGGTATTGGGGTGATTTTGCTCGTCACAGAAAATCCTTTTGAAAGTGAAATACTTTTACCCGCCAGAGCCAGACCCGAAGTTGACTGGCAATCTGCTAACCGTATTGTTGATGAAAATGAAGATTTTCGCGATTTTATCGAGCAGGTTTCGATGTATTATCAAACAGGAATTTTAAGATCGAGAGATTGGAATAAAATTTAAAATAATAAAAGCTCCTGTTATTCTATCAGGAGCAACCAGGAGCTTAAGATTAAA
Organism: Spartinivicinus poritis; assembly: GCF_028858535.1. NCBI lineage: Bacteria > Pseudomonadati > Pseudomonadota > Gammaproteobacteria > Oceanospirillales > Zooshikellaceae > Spartinivicinus > Spartinivicinus poritis. The sequence goes on along the minus strand of NZ_JAPMOU010000030.1, from coordinate 1,044 downwards.
ATGCACCTCGGAATACGCCCACACACCAAGCTAATGCACTTAAAATTGTACCTATTAATGAAATATCCAATAAAGTACGCCAACCCGTTTTCATGCTACTAATAATTTGAAAATCACTAACATAAATAGTTTCGCAAGCGCCATTACCAGTATCATCACGGGTAGTACTAGTACCACGCGAACCACCTAGATGATTAGAATATTCAGACAACCAGCCTTTAACTTTTATTTGATCACCAATTTTTACATCTTTAATAGCATCACGAATCATTTCATTGTCAGCTATTAAATGATTATTGGATAACTCATTATTTTTAAATAGCTTATATTGCACATAATCATTTGTTTGAATATTGCAAGTAAATTCACCATTCCAAAATTCAAACTTATTTAAGTCTAGTTTTTTAGCATTATCACCCCATACCATACATAAGTCTGCAACATTTATATGGTCACTCCAGCGTTTATGGGAACCAAACTTACCATCATGATGGTTATAAGAAACTACTAGCCCAGTTAATTCATATTCATACTTAGGCTCCACTTTATACATCACATCATTCTTATAAATATTAAATGAATCTTTGCTTGTTCGCTGTTGTATTGGGGGTTCATCAATATCACTAACAAACTGAAATTCAGAACGAGGCGCAAAATCATTTCGAAACCAAAAAGCAGCTATCAATAAAATACTACAAATATAAAAAGACCAGTTTATCAACTTATGAGTTGAGCTTTTCGTTCGCACAGGCGTACCTCCTTCATATCATCCAGCTTCAACAGGGCCATTCATGACCCTGGCGGAGACATATTATGTCAACACTGTTTAATTTGCAACCACCTGAAAGAAACTTGCTATAAAACTTATCTACATTCAATGAGTTAGGTAACCTTGTTGACAACGCCTATCCAAACAAATGGTGCTTTATACCAATCCTGTTTATTAGCTTGTTAAAACAGCCCAGCACCTGGAGCACAAGCTTTTAATGTTATTTTTCTTATTCACAAATACATTCCATGCCTCACAACAAGACTCAACAATAT
>NZ_JAPMOU010000029.1 GCF_028858535.1 Spartinivicinus poritis | reverse complement strand
TCATGGGTAATGGATTAGCTGAGTTTGCAGATTAGGTACTCAGTTACACCTAAAAATGATTCGTTATGGGTATATTTCAATTACCAGCACTTTCGCCGACTGCACAAGCAGCCTGTCCTAATATAAATTGCTCAAATATCAGTGCATCCACTTGGACTCATATACAAAACAGTTATTGTACTAACCAGTGTGTAGATAACGGTAATAGTACCTTTAATGCCAATCACTGCCTTTCATTAGAAAAAATGACCGAGCTTTGTAATGCAATAGTAGCAGCAGATAGCTGCAACGAGGTGCCTTTAAGAGGAGGTAGAATCATGGGTACCGGCACTTTGATAGACGATTTAGGAGAGCAAGGCAGTAATGCATGCGCTACAACAAATAAAGCAAGCATCGTATACCAAACAAGTTATGATCAAGTTCTGACAATGTTTCCAGGGCCATAAGCTGCGTAGAATGCTAGGAGAGTCGCGCCTCCTAGCATTTAAGTGGGCTCTAATGAAAACCTTCCCCTCCTTAACACACTCTTTTCAATGTGAACAATTTGTCATACAACCTCTTGATGTCAATTACTGACCATACTAAAGAGACACCGTTTAGCTATTCAGAAAAGCTCTCTCATTATTTAGAAAGTCAAATTCCAGTTATTGTTTAATAATCAATTCAAGTATCTTAAGATCAACAATTATAGCTTTCACTTATTGGAGTTATTACTGAGCAATGCAAGAATGGTTGGATATACCAAGTCAATGTTTGTTTGATCAATATGCATTTATTCCAACCAAATCAATGAGTAAAAATTACGGTTGAATCTTGGGATCTTCCTATGACACATGCTTTAATCTATACCACTTCAGGGTTGAGTTTAATAGCAGTAGCAGCAATACCTTTACCATGGCTAATGCGCGCTTTCTTATTTTGGACAGGATTATCCTTGTTAGTTGTTGGTATCGCCTATCACATTAACCGCCCAGAAGTCTTTCGCAAAAGAGCTGATGGCACTATACCTCTTTATATTCGCTGGCTATTCATTCCTTTTTTGTGGGGCTCAACACTCTACAACCTGTGGGCAAAACGTACAGATAACGTTCCTGCTTTGCAAAAAATAGAAAACCATTTATTTCTTGGGTGCAGGCTTTCCAGCAGAGATATGGAAGTGCTTAACCGGCAAGACATCAGGGCCATACTTGATGTCACTGCTGAGTTTGATGCTTTAGACTGGTCAGCAGTGGCAGAAGAAATAGACTACCTGAACTTACCAGTACTTGATCAAGCACCACCCACAGCAAAACAATGCATTCAAGCGATACACTGGATTCATGCTCATGTTAGTAAAGGACAAAATGTATTGGTCCATTGTGCCATGGGCCGCAGCCGGTCGGCATTGATGGTGGCAGCTTATTTACTTAGTCAAAAAAGCCATTACTCACCTCAACAGATCATAGAAGAGCTTCGCTCTATCCGCAGGACTGTTAGACTGACAAAAAAGCAAGCAGAATTACTACAGAAGCTTTATCAAGAAGGCTCATTGCAAACTCAAAACAATGCTTGGTTGATTGTAAATCCCGTTGCTGGAGGCGGCAAATGGGAACAACATAAGCCCTATATTCTCAGTCATCTGGAACCCTATTTAAAACTTACTATCAAGTGCACAACACCAGAGATTAGCGCAGCTAGACTTACCCAGGAAGCAATACAAGACATGCCTGATATTATTATTGCTGGTGGAGGGGATGGAACTCTGGCAGAAGTAGCAGGCGAACTGATAGGAACAAAAATCGCTCTGGGTATCATGCCTTTGGGGACTGCAAACTCTCTCAGTTATGCAATTTGGGGAAATAGTGCAAAGCTAACGCCTATTGAGACTGCTTGTTTCAGCCTGACAGAAGGAAAAAGCCAATGGATAGATACTGCGCGGTGCAATGATAAAACCATGCTACTGATGGCAGGCATTGGTTTTGCGGAGAAAATGATCAAGCTAGCCGATCGAGACAAGAAAAACAATAATGGCCAGATTGCCTACATTCAAGGGCTATGGCAGGCTGCTCTTGAAAAACAGCATTATAACGTTAGGCTAACTCTGGATGATCAAGAGCCTGAACATATACATACCACGAGTCTTGTGATAGCAAATGCCGCACCTCCAACCAGTATTCTAGCCCAAGGTGGAGGTGCTCCCAATATCACCGACGGCTTGCTGGATATCACTTGGATTGACTCGGAAGATAAACATATAGAGCAATTAACTTCCCTGGCTAATTTAGCGGTTGCCGGAATTACAAATTCAGCAGCCGATATGGGGATTCAATACCGACAGGCTAAAACTGTTTTATTGGAGGTAGACCCTCCTATTGCCTACATGGTGGATGGTGAGCGAAATGAGCCCGATAGCTTGCGCATAGCGCTTAACCACAAGTCACTAAAAGTGATGGTTCCCATAGGCACAGAGTGTTGCTAAATAGTAAGCCAGGATTTCTCATAGTGCCCTCTAGCAAATGAATTTATTGCTGTTGATCTTAGTGGTGAAACTGCAAAATCACCTGCTACAGAGCCATGCTTGTAATGTCGTCTCCCCATTAAACTCAAACGGCTCTGTACTGAGGGTTAAAGCCTTATCCTCACTGACTGTTGATGCATTAATTACTCGGTCTATTGCTTAATATTATGTTACAACTGACACCTCAGCATCGACTGCTACACTGAAAAATAGCTATTAATTGGCATTAGGTAAGGTCTTTTTTAACCTGATGAATACGTTCGGCTAAAACTTGGTTTTGGTCCATTTCAGTAAACTCTATATGGCTACTATCACAAACATCATCATATTGTTTTATTTTGCTTAAAAAAATTTCTATCATATTGACTAGTTTATCGTAAGTGATTTTATCAAGGTGGTCTAATTCTGCTAATGCTTCGGTTGCTTTTTCGATAACGTCAGGCAATGCTTCTAACAAGTTTTGTGCTGTAGGCTCTTGATTGATTTGTTCTCTTTCTTTTAGCCAGTGTCGTAAGGAGAAAATTTCATCCTCTGTTAGTCTGGCCGCTACATGCGGTGCAACTTCTTTTAAATGACTATCGAATGAAACAACAACCTCTTCATTTATTTTGTTGGTTTTGCGGCTTTTATGCTTACGAATACAATGAATGCTAGCGCCTTCTAATTTGAATTGCATAATCCCCTCCTTTTTTAAAATTATACTTCATAACTTTGTGATATACATCATTTGGTGTTGTAATGATTACAATATTGTTAAACATAATCAAATGTATTTATAGTACTTAAATAGATTTAAAACAGGTATAAATATCAAGAAGATATAACTAATAAGTTTTAATAGCAAAACCAGTTAAACTTACAGACTGTTCACTTTTTCGACCTCTAAAAAACTTACAGGACTCTTTTACAGTATAGGTCCATTAGTTAGCTTATGGGGAGCAATAGAAGGTGTTGCTGGTTCCAGTTTTATTGGAGTTAATCAAAGAGTTAAAAAACAAATAGAAGCTTTAGAAACCCAACAACAAATTATATTATTTTCAACAGGAATTTTATCAAGAATATCTGTTGAAAATATTTGATCAATAGCTAGTCTTTGTACAACATTATTTATCCTATGACTGAGTTGTTTGCGACAGTGCAAGCTTGGAGTTTACCAATGCATTAAGGTCTATATTGTTTGCTTGAAGAAGTTGCTCAATCAATGGATATAACTTACCCAAATTTTCTTCTAAGGTAGTTTGTATAGTATCAACCACAACTTGGATACCTCGTTCAATTTCGATATTGACTGATGCACCTGGCTCTTTTTCTTCAAAAGTTGTCATTCGTCGTGTTTCAGGAATTAGCCAAACCTCAAAATACCCACTTTCTTTGCAGACTTCTGACACCGTTAAACTGGCACCATTGATAGCAATATAGCCTTTTGGGAAAACATATTTCTGCCACTTCTTTGGTAGCTCAATACGAACTCGGCAATTTCCTTCCTGTTCACTGATTTCAATAATAGCAGATCTGAAATCCACATGCCCAGATAAAGGATGACCACCTATTTCAGCACCATCTTTTGCAGCACGCTCAACATTAACAATCCCTCTCACTTTATGCTCACCTAAAGTGGTCACTAATAAGCTTTGCAGAATTACATCAAACTTAACAATATTTTTTCAGGCAGAGATTCTAACATATTTTCACTAGAACTTTAGCCCAAATTCGGAGAAAATTTTTAATGCTTCTTTGTGTTGGGCGCGCAAGAACTCATCAAACTCCTTAGAGTTCATAACCATTGATGTCCATCCATTATTTTTAAGTATTTTTTTCCACTCATCTGATTTAGTTAAGTCAAGTAAAGCCTTTTCATATATAGCAAAACGTTGATCCATCAAGTCCTTTCTTACAAAGAACCCCCTCCAATTAACAAATTCTATATTAATACCTTGTTCATATAATGTATCAATTTCTACTCCCTCAATTTTTTTACGGCTACTTACAGCCAATATAGTTAGTTTATTCTTTTTTGTTAGATCCAATAAAGCACCACTATAGCCACTAAACATCACGATTCCGCTACCTTCAAGTAAGGTATTAATCGCATTACTATCCCCCTCTCGAAATATAAACCGTAACTCATTCAAATTATCAACACCTGCTGCTTTTAATATAATTAGTGCAGCAATATGATCAATACTACCCTTAGACGAACCAAGAACAACTGGATTCCTGTGAGGGTTTTTTTGAATTTTATGAACTATCTCTCTGATTGATTTATAGGGAGAGTTTCCTCTAGTAATTACTGCTTCGTATTCACCAAGTAGCGCAACTAATGGCCTCAAATCTGAAAAACCTTTGTTATAAACTCCAAAGACTTTTCTATAAATTATTGGTGAGGACTGAATCATTACTGAGAATTTAAATTCAGAATTCTTAGTAAATGCTTGAAACCCTCTCCATCCCCCAGCCCCAACATAGTTAGTAAATGTTATGCTTTTTATAATATTGTTATTCACTAAGGCAGTACCTACAGTACGTGCAGTTATATCCCATCCCCCTCCCGCAGGTCCAGGTACTAGTATATGCAGCTCATCTAAGTTACTTGCAGAAGTTAACATGCAGTTAAGCAGCATAGAGATGAAAATACTTACAACTTTAGCTTTCATACCTCAATACATATATAAATTAAAATCTTTGATCATAATTTACTATAATAGGTTATTACAGATATTCTGCATCTTTAATAACCTATGCTCATAGTTTACTGCTTACTGACTTACTCCACCCCTTACCTAGGATAGCTTTCGTCGTCGCTAGCTACCCTAAAAGCCAGTCCTTTTATCTATAGCTAATGCAATTTTATTTTGACCACAAATCATACAAACAGAAAATCAGATAAAAAATCAAACCCATAAAACTGATAAACTATTCTTTTTTGTCAACAGTATTCTTCTTAAGAAAATCTAATTCTGGATACTGCTTAATAATTACTTCAAGTATCTTAAGATCAGCAATATTAGCTAATCGCGCAATCTCGCGCTGAAAATAATTATATTCATCATCTGACTCGCACCCTTCTTTTAGTATAGGAAGAAGAGAAAACAATTTTTTCATAATCTCTTCAAATGTATGTGTAACTAGTGTAGCTGATTCTTTATTCATAGTTTTCAGCACCCTAAAATCTATCTAGTTGACCTGGCCCTGACCTATATTTATATCAAGTCAGGGCTCATTTTTAGGTGTTAATAGAATAGTCAAAAATACTTAATTTAGCCTTTAAATGTTAGTAGAGGAGCTAACTTTGCTACTGGGCTCACAATGCCATTTTGGATCTGTACATCCACTACTGCATTAATATCTTTATAAGCACCAGGCGCTTCTTCAATTCGCCGATCTTCTTTTAGGGTTATACAATCAATACAACCTAACCCAATATCTTTACCATCCCGGTTCAACCTAAACATTTCATGTCGTGGTTTTGCTCGACCGGCACCATGAGAAGCTGAACATAAGAATGCCTGATTACCCAACCCCATCATTAGGTAGGAAGGATGCCCCATTGAACCAGGAATCAGCACTGGCTGTCCAGCATGCGCTGGCGTTGCTCCCTTACGATGAACATAGCAATCACTTTCTTGAGTTACGATATTATGTGGTGCATCGTACACTAGAGGCATTTCTATATTAGCTCCAAACACCTCTCTGATTCGACGCCTTACAATTTCCGCCAATAATAAACGATTTAAATTCGCATAATTAGCAGCTGTATTCATAGCAGAAAAATAGTCGTTTGCCAGTTCTCCATATAAAGGAAAGATACCTGCTTCTGGAAATTTTTTACCATTAGGCCACGCCCGTTTTGCTTTATCACTCCAATAATTCCCTACATGCAGACCCAGTGCACGAGATCCCGTATGAATCATTACCGAAAGCTGCCCCTTACGTAATCCCCAAGCAAATGCCTGCTTATTATCTGCTATATCTTCCAAGTATTGAAATTCAACAAAGTGATTACCACCACCAATTGTTGCTAAAGAGGCATCTCGAATACGGTTCCGCTTATCTGCCGTATGGCTTTCAGGCGCCCATTTACAACTACCCTGTAAGCTGCCGTATTCAAAAATAGATTCAAGCTCATTTTCTAACTGATTAAAATCAGCCGTTTGTAAATCGCCCATTGGGTGTTTTTTAATTTCATCAATCCAACCTAATAATCCATTTTGAAAAAGTGCTGCAAAACTAGAGATGGCCATAGGTAAGTCTCGGCTACCTAACAGCAAATCTCCTCGTAGTTTTTCTACTAATAAAGGCTTTTTTTCTTGCCATAAAGCGATATCAATATCCGCCACATGCAAGCGCATACCACAGTGAATATCCGTACCAATTGCTTGGGGAATAATAAAATCCTTTGTGGTAGATAAAACCGCACCTACTGGCACCAAAGAGCCAGCATGAAAATCAGGCGTTGCTCTAACAGCCTTAACAGCACCACCATTAGGGTGATAGGCCTCGGCAAAGCTCATTAACTGTTTTAGCGCCTTCCCATCCAGATCAAAATGTTCCGGTAAAAGAATCTGAACAGAAGAAACACTATTCTTGCCTTTTTTAGCAATTTGATAAACTGAATTAGCTTTTGTAACTGATAGATTTTGTTTGTTTAACGCTTTAACCAAGCGTTTAAAAGAAGTAGTCATGATAGCTACCAATGCTCGAAGGGCATTCTGTACTATAAATCTAGAATGCACACATACACGCCACGCCGAAGTATTGACATACAAGGAATGGAATTCGAGCAAGATTCAGCAGCCAGAAAGAGTATCTTGCAATGAGGCGCCGATTATATATGGATTCACTATAGCAATCAATAGCAAACATCGGCAGCCAATCAAATAGTATAAGCGGCAAAATATCAGCTATGATAAAAGTACCTAATATAAAATTACTCAAGGGACTGATATCAACATACTTATTTTAATTAACTAAATATTTGTGACTTAAATCTACTATGTTAGGTACGATACTAAGAATATTTTACATTTTTATTGTGTTAGCAAGTACATACTCCTATGCAAACACTATAAGTCAACAGGAGCTAATAGAGCTAAAAGCTGAGTATAAGAGGCCAAAAGATATACCATACCCAAAGTATAATCCTTATTCAAAGGAAAAGCTTGAGCTAGGAAAGTTACTATTTTTTGACCCTCGCTTGTCAGCCTCAGGTACACAGTCTTGCGCTACTTGTCATAATCCTAGTTTTTATTGGTCTGATGGGATGGCTACTGCAACCGGCCATGGCCATAATAAATTATCTCGAAAAACACCATCTTTGCTTAATATAGCCTGGAATGAAGTTTTTATGTGGGATGGCAGAGATTTAACGTTAGAGTCTCAGGTTTCACTTCCTTTACGAGCAACTGATGAAATGAATACAAATATAAAGGGCTTACTGGTAAAACTAAACAATATTGAAGAATATAAATTACTATTTAAAAAAGCTTTTCCTACAGAAGAACAACCCATTTCACAAAAATCTATTGAAAAAGCAATTGCAACTTTTGAGAGGTCAATTATTTCTGAAAAGTCACCATTTGATGACTGGATAGAAGGTAATGAGGACGCTATATCCAAGTCAGCAAAACAAGGGTTTATTTTATTTAATACCAAAGCAGGTTGTGCTGCTTGTCATTCCGAATGGAACTTCACTGATGATAGCCTACATGATATCGGCTTACCAAGCCAAGATATAGGAAGAGGTAAAATCGATAAGTCTCGAATCAATATGTTGCATGCTTTTAAAACCCCAGGGTTAAGAAATATTGCTAAAAGAAGCCCTTATATGCATAATGGTTCATTAAAAAGTTTAAATGATGTAATAAACCATTATGATAGTGGGTTTATAAAAAGAAAAAGTCTTTCTTCAGAAATAAGTACACTAAATCTTACCCAATCAGAAAAAGATAATCTAATCGATTTTTTAAAAACGCTAACAAGCCAAGACAGGCCTGTTGCTTTACCAATACTACCTAAATAGTATTAAGGTCGTTAAAATGAAAAACATGCTAGCCATTTTAATAGTTGCAATAAACTCTCATTCACTAGCAGAAACTAGAGTTTATGAAGGGGACGAAGCTAAAGACCGGCTATTAAAAAATAAAGAAACCTCTTTTATTCTGGAGCAAAATAAAAAAGTTTTTCACCTTAAACAGCCTGGCAATAACAGCAAGGAAAGAAAACCAGATCAGTTTACTATAAAAGTTGACGAAGAGTTTTACATTACTAATGAGGAAAATAGAGTTATACACAATGTATATGATGTATCAGATGAAACTTGGGTATTAACTAAGCAGTTACCAGGGGAAGTGGCTGCAATTTCATTTGGTAAACCAGGTATCCATGAACTTAAATGTGCAATTCACCCTAAAATGAATGTCAAGATAATTGTAGAAAAATAAACAATGTTAAAAAATTTACTGTCTAATAAAGGTAAAGTTATAACTTCATTGATTACCCTCAATGTGATTATAGTAATACTTGGCATTAACTCATTTAATCAATTAAATGAGTCTTCAAAAATAGCAAATCAAATATACCAAGGCCCTCTACATTCAATTAATTATGCAAGGGCTTTACAAAAAGATTTTTTGTTAATGCAATTAAAATTAAACAAAATAGCATATGAAGATGATATAGATATACAGCAAAATATAAAATCACTAAAACAAAGTTATGAGTCATTTCAGGAGGATATAATTGTAATCGATGAATACAAAACAGAAGAAACCTCAATTATTATAGATGCAATTAACAAGCATATGAGTGCATGGTGGTTATTTTTTCAACCTTTAATAAAAGACAGTCATTCTGGTCAAATAGCTTATAATATCAAAGCAACCATACAAAACAACAAAAAAACTATTTCCGATCTTAGTAATAAATTATTTGAAGAAATTGAGTGGTTAGTTGAAACAGAAGCAACTAACGGCTATCTAAAAATAGTTAGCATTCAAGATTCACACAATGATTATGGGAAGATCAGTATTTTTTTGATTTTACTTGGAGTCGGCATATTAATATTTACAACTTACATTATCTATCCTGCTGAACGTAAAGCAGCAGAAGAGAAGTTAAACAAAACTAATGAAGAGCTAACTCAAACACAAACACAGCTCATTCAATCAGCAAAACTTGCTTCAGTTGGAGAGATGGCTACAGGTCTAGCTCATGAAATTAATCAACCTTTAGGTATTATTTCTATGTATGCAGACCTTCGACTCAAGGAGGTAAAAAAAGGACAATATGATAAAACAAAGGAAACCTATGAGCTAATTATAAAACAAATAAATAGAGCAACCACTATAATTAATCATTTACGAGTATTCGGCCGAGACTCAAGTAAAATACCAAAATCATTAAACGATATCAATAAAGTTATTGAGTCGTCATTTACTTTATTTCACGAACTATTTAAAGAAAATAATATACAGCTTATAAAAAATCTAAATAACAACTTAAGCCCAATAAGCTGTAATAGCATTCAGATAGAGCAAGTATTAACCAACTTATTAATCAATGCTAAAGATGCCTTAGACTCAAAACAAACCAAACAAATTACCGTAAGGTCTCATCAAGTTAATGACCAAATTAGAGTTGAAGTTGAAGATACAGGAATGGGTATTTCGCTTACCCATTTAGAAAAAGTATTTGACCCTTTTTTTACAACAAAAGAAGTAGGCAAAGGCACTGGTTTAGGGTTATCAATTAGTTATGGAATTATTAAAAGTCATGGAGGTAACTTATCTGCAAAAAGTAAGGAGGGCGAAGGAACTACCTTTCTTATCCAACTTCCAGCTTATCAACAATGCTAGCTTTTTACGTAGTTACTATATAGACTTTAACTACAGTTGTATATCAAATGTAAAGAGTATATAGGGAAATAAGATGTCTAACCGACAGAATTTGCTAGAAGGATCTGAATTATATAACAATATAGAAAACCCTCATATACTTGTGGTTGATGACGAACCATTAATACGTGAAGTTATTTGTGAAACACTAATGTCAGAAAAATACATAACAGAACAGTCATGTGATGGTATTGAAGCATTATATAAAATTAAAAATGATACAAATAAGTATGACCTTATTATAACAGACTTAAAAATGCCAAAAATGGATGGCATAGCATTGCTTAAAGAAATAAGAAAACTCGATGCAAACCAACCTGTTATTGTTTTAACTGGACATGGCAATTTGGATGATGCTTACTCCCTACTAGTTGAATATAAAATATCTGATTTTTTTAGCAAACCACAGATTGGCTCAGATCGATTGTTATTTTCAGTTAGAAATGCTTTAGAAAAATACAGACTTATCAATGAACTAATATCAATTACAACAGAGTTAAAAACATCTAATGATAAGCTTAAAAAATTATCTAGTTACGACTCGCTAACAGGCCTTTATAATCGGCGAATGTTAATAGAGTATACACAACATGCTATCTCTTTAGCTAAACGAAGTAACAAAAACATAGGAATACTTTACTTTGATTTAGATGATTTCAAAAAAGTAAATGACACTTATGGCCATAGTGTAGGAGACAACTTATTAAAAGAAGTTGCAACCAGAGTAAAAAGCTCTATTCGATCAAGTGATATTTTAGCACGAATTGGGGGCGACGAATTTGCACTGTTAGTTGAAAACATTATAGATTGCTCTGATCTAGTTAATATAGCAAAAAATATTATATCATCATTTAGTGTTCCAGTTTATTTAAATAAACAACCTGTTCATATTACTTCTAGTATTGGTATTGCTCTATTTAAAGAAAATAGTGAGACCGCGGATGGCCTGATTCAACAAGCTGACACAGCAATGTACAATGCAAAACGCGCCGGGCGTAATTGCTATATGTTTTTTTCAGAAAGTATGAATAAGGCTGCAAGTATTCAGTTAGAAACAGAAAACAATTTAAAAATTGCTCTACAAAATGATGAATTTACCATTTTTTATCAGCCTAAAGTAAGTTATAAGAGCAAGCAAATCACACAAGCAGAAGCCTTAATTCGTTGGAACCACCCCAAAAAGGGTTTAATTCCACCAAATATATTTATTCCTATTGCAGAAAAAAGTGATCTAATCATTGATATTGGTAAGTGGGTGCGTGACCAAGTTTTACAACAACTAACCATATGGCAAGAAAAAAATTTCCCACCAATAAAAGTGTCAGTAAATGTTTCCGGCAAAGAGTTTATAAAAAGAGAAGTTTTACAACATTTACTTGATATTTTCATGAAATATCAGATTGCCCCACATTGGTTAGAGCTAGAAATTACGGAAGACACCCTTATTCAAAGCATTAAAGATAACAATACTGATTATGAAATAATTAGAGGAATGGATGTAGGTTTAGCTATTGATGACTTTGGCACAGGCTACTGTTCCTTAGGTTATCTAAAGGACTACCCATTTGAAACATTAAAAATTGATAAATCATTTATCAATAATGTAACTAAGAATGAAAAAGATGCCTCAATAGTAAAAACTATTATAGCAATGGCCCATAGTTTAAATATGTCAGTTGTTGCAGAAGGAGTAGAAACCCAAGAACAACGTGATTTTCTAGTAGCAAATAAATGCGATCTAATACAAGGGTACTTCTATTGCAAACCACAGCCTGTTGACAAATTCGAAGAGTTTGTGCACAACTTTAGTCAACAAAACCAAACCAACACTCCAAACCTAGCCTTATTTTAAGCCTGTTTCAATTTTTTGCTAGATCAGTTTTCTTTTGCCTTTACAACTTTGGGTATTTGCATACTTGATCTTGCCCCCCTTTACCTCTTCTTCTATCAACATCTGTAATGGGAAGTAGACTAGAATTTCTTAACGGGGCTAAAGCCCCTATACAGCAGCTGCATATTTATGCATCATAGATCAGTGACCACAGCAAAACGTTGAGCTTGATCTTGCCTACACCGCTCTTGTATATCTTTCCATAACATCGGCGCTACTATCAAAAACAGCGCTATATTTGAAAGTGGTAGAGCTAGCCATATTCCATTAATCCCTAGCCATTGGGGCAAGATAATTAAGAACGGTATCTGAACCAGCATGTTGCCAACAGATATCATTAGTGCTTTTGCTCCTTGGTTGATTGCTAAAAAATAAACCGTAGCAATAACAAAGAACCCATCAAGAAATAGTGTTAATAAATGCAGCTGTACCCCATTTTGGGTTTTGTTGACTAACTCTGCATCAGTTCCATTAAATAAGCTGATAATCGCTGTGGGAAACAGGTTAAGCATCAACAGCCAAATTACACCACTGACTATTACTACTTTAATTGCCAATTTAAGTATTTTTTGAATATTATCGTTTTGATTCGCACCAAAAAAATAACTGACGGGTGGTTGAATACCTTCTGCCACGCCTTCAACAAGTAAATAATAGAGGGACATCAAATAACCCACTATCGCAAATGCCCCTACATCCACTGGTGAACCATATTTCATAAACAACCAGTTATGCAATGCAACAACAAAGCTAATATACAAATACATTATCAAGGTAGAAGCGCCAAGCTTGGTGATCTTAATTGCTCTAGTAACACTAAATGTTAATGATGACAGCCCCAACCTCATGGATGAATATGAAGAAAAAAAGAATAGTAAACTACAAGCCATGACTATCAACTGTGCAATAACAGTAGCAAGAGCAGCGCCTTTTAGCCCCCACTGCCATTGGGCAATAAATAGATAATCCAAAATGATGTTAATAACCGCACCAACAATCAGTAAGCTGGTTGCAATTTTGGGGCTTTCTAAATTACGTATTAATAAAGGCATTGCAGTTGCGCTGATAGAAAATACCGCACCTAACGTACATATTTCAGCATACTGCATACTATACAACAGTGTTTGTTGAGAGGCTCCTTGAGCTACCAATATTGAAGGGCTTACCAGAAATGTTATCACCACAGTTAGCAAACCAAACATAAAAAGCAAACCGATCCCGGTAAATAAAGTTTGCTTTGCTGTCGCTAAATTACCTTGCCCTCTATTAATTGAAATCAGGCTACCACACCCTAGCCCTATCATCACACCAACAGCAGAAATAAGACAAATAACCGGCCATATCAGGTTAATGCCTGCCAGCCCCTCAAACCCAATAAACCGACCGATAAAGAAGCCATCTACAATCTGGTACAAACCACTGACCAGCATGGCCACGACAGAGGGTATGGTATAACGTAAAAAGGTTTGGCGAATATTAGTATTCGAGTAGTCACTATTCATTCTTTATTACACATCTTAACTTGATCTTCTCACAACTGGTGCCATTATCCTTTATTTAACGATAGGTTAAAGTTATTATCTATCCGCTTTTCGGATATATTGGCTAGAGCCTGTTAGCAGGCCCTAATAAAACGGAGCTGCATATGCGCTGGAACCTCGACCAACTAGAAGCCTTTGTTACATCAGTAGAGGCAGGTTCATTTTCTGCGGCTGCGCGTAAACTGGGTAAAGCACAATCGCGTATCAGCACCGCCATAGCCAACTTAGAGGCTGACCTTGGCTTTGAGTTATTTAACCGTCAAGCACGTCTACCAGTGCTTACTCCTGCTGGGGAAGAAATGTATGTAGAAGCCCAAGTGGTGCTAGTCCAATGTCAGCGGTTACAAGCTCGTGCAATGACTGTGCTTGGTGGGAATGAAGCATCACTCACAATAGCCATGGATGAAGCGATGCCTATCGAGCCTTTTGAGTATTTTTTTCAGGAAGTCGCTAAACAATTTCCTTTATTAAAGCTAACGGTACTTAATGGCTCTCAAGATGATATTGCAGAGTGGGTGGAAACCCAACAGGCGGACTTAGGCATTTTATTTCACTTAAGCCTGTTGCCCGATTCACTGGAATTTATGCAAATTGGTCAAATAACCCACTCCCTGATCGTTTCTTCCACACATCCATTAGCCAGCATTGCTGCACCAACTGTCGCAGATCTAAATCAATATCGACAGCTGGTTATTCGGGGGCGCATGGGTAAACGACAAACTAAAGCAGTATCTTCAGAATATTGGTATATAGATAGTTACTACCATATTACTTCTCTCGTTATTAAAGGGATTGGCTGGGCATTAGTTCCAGAACATGTGGCCAATATTGAGTGGTATAGTAATGCGTCAGTAAAGTTATCAACCCAAAATATTCCTGGCTCTTTTTCTGTTGCAATGGGAGTCGTTAAACGTCGTGATAGAGGTTGTGGTCAAATCATGGATTGGATGCTTTCTGAAATTAATACTATGTTTCGTCAGCCATAAGCCACTAAAAATAATGCGAGATAGTTAAATACCTTTCCCTAATATGCTCGATAAGCAGCTTTACTTTATTCGGCGGCTGTCTGGTAAAAGGATAAACCGCATAAATACCCAGCTTTTTGCCCACCAATTCTGGGAATATATCCACTAGCTGGCCATTACGAAAATCATGGTAAACCAGGCAACGGGGCACATAAGCTATTCCGTGCCCACCAAGGGCTGCTTTGCGAAGCGCGGCTGCATTATCAGTAGAAAAAGATCCAGCCACTTTAACAATGTAATTGCCGTTATCCCCTTTAAATTCCCAGTCACTGGCCCCTGTTGTTTGATAAGCATATTGAAGACAGTTATGTTTGGTGAGATCAATGGGTTCGATGGGTTTACCCTGCTTAGCAATATACGAAGGAGATGCACATACCACCCATTGGGAGTCGAGTATATGGCGAGCAATCAGGCTGGAATCCTCCAAGTATCCAGTACGAATAACCAAGTCATAGCTACCCGCCACTAAGTCAACGAAGCGGTTGTCCAAAGACATATCAACGGTCAGCCCAGGGTGCAAGTTACAAAATTCAGCCACTGCATCAGCCAATATCAATTCCCCAGAAATGGTGGGTACTGACATTTTAATGTGACCACTAACGTTTTCTCCAAATCCTGAAACTGCATCCATTGCCTCCTGAGTGGCTTGCTTCACACTTTTTGCACTGTGTAACAAAGCCTTACCTGCTTCTGTCAGTGTTAGCTTCCGGGTGGTTCGGTATAAAAGCTGGGTACCAATTTCTTCTTCCAGCTTGGCAATTCTTTTACTAACGACCGAATTGGTTAGGCTACTTTCTTCTGCTGCCTTGCTAAAACTGCCCAGCTCAACCACCAGAGAAAACAAAACTAAATCATCTGCTCGCACTTTTAAGGTGCCCTGATTATGTCATTTTTGGAATTAATCATTTTCATTATTTCCCTATATCCATAAAAAATAAAGGGGTAAATTCATAAAAAATTAACAAAATCATTACAACAAAAAGTATTTCCCGATGAAGCCTAGTTGGAGAAATACCATTTATAGTCGGGAAGAGTATATGAGGGAGTACCAATGAGTGAAGCACTACTAGCCCTAGTGGCTTTTTCACCCATCATAGTGGCAGCCGTACTGTTAATAGGCTTTAACTGGCCCGCGAAAAAAGCTATGCCAATTGCATTTGGTTTAACAGTTTTGATTGCCGTGATGTTCTGGGATATGTCTGGCACCCGGGTGTTGGCTTCTGTTTTTCAAGGCTTGGGAATTACCGTATCAGTACTATGGATTGTGTTTGGCGCCATTTTCTTGCTAAATACTCTTAAGCATACCGGCGCTATTACTACCATTCGCAATGGCTTTACCGATATTTCTCCAGACCGTCGTGTGCAAGCCATTATTATTGCCTGGTGTTTCGGCTCCTTTATTGAAGGGGCTTCTGGATTTGGCACCCCCGCTGCTATTGCCGCTCCTTTACTGGTGGCTATTGGGTTCCCTGCTCTTGCAGCAGTCATAATAGGCATGATGATTCAGTCGACACCTGTTTCTTTTGGTGCAGTGGGTACACCAATTATTGTTGGGGTTAACAAGGGGCTCGACACTCACAAAATTGGCGAAGTGCTTGTTGCTAACGGCTCGAGCTGGGATATTTATCTGCAACAAATTACCTCAAGTGTCGCATTGATTCATGCAACTGTTGGCACCTTGATACCGGTATTAATGGCGATGATGCTGACTCGCTTTTTTGGTAAAAATAAAAGCTGGACTGAAGGATTAAGCATTCTGCCATTTGCCTTATTTGCGGGTGCTGCTTTTACTATCCCCTATGCGCTAACTGGCGTGTTCCTTGGCGCTGAATTTCCATCGTTGATTGGCGGCCTGGTGAGTTTAGCTATTGTGGTAACAGCTGCCAAAAAAGGCTTTTTGGTGCCCAAGCAGCAATGGGATTTCGAAACAGAAGACAAATGGCCTAAAGAGTGGTTAGGCTCGCTAAAAATAAATCTGGATGAAAACACAAAGCCGATGAGTCTAACAAAAGCCTGGACACCTTATGTATTGTTAGCGGTTATTCTGGTAGTTAGCCGGGTTAGCACAGAGTTTAAAAGCTTCTTACAAAGTGTCAGTCTTGATTTTAATCATATTCTTGGTGAAGTTGGCATCAGTACAGTTATTCAACCCCTCTATTTACCCGGTGGCATTTTAGTTTTTGTCGCTTTAATAGCTGCTTTTCTTCAAACTAAAAGTGCAAAGCCTTCAGCTGGTAGCAGGCCTTTAGTAAATGCTTTCAGTGAATCCAGTAAAACACTAGTCGGTGCAGGCTTTGTTTTAATATTTACTATTCCTATGGTACGTATTTTTATTAATTCAGGTGTCAATGGCGCAGACTTGGCAAGCATGCCAGTAACAGCAGCTAATTATGTGGCTAACCTAGTGGGTTCTGCATTTCCCGCGTTAAGTGCTACTGTTGGTGCTTTAGGTGCTTTCATTGCTGGATCTAATACAGTTTCTAATATGATGTTTAGTCAGTTTCAGTATGAAGCAGCCCAAGCACTAACAATCTCCAGTGTAGTCATTATCGCACTTCAAGCAGTTGGGGCGGCAGCAGGAAATATGATTGCTATCCACAATGTAGTCGCAGCCTCAGCAACGGTTGGACTTTTAGGGCGCGAAGGGGCAACCTTGCGAAAAACCGCTATTCCAACAGCCTACTACCTAATTGTAACTGGCATCATTGGTCTTATTTTGATTTACGGTTTTCAGTTAAATGATGCATTAATGGGCCCGTAGTAGTTTGAATAAGGCCCTACTAAGTAGGGGGGTGTTGCAAAACTAAGTTCCTTCTCCCCTTCAAGGGTGTCGCGAAAGGGTTCTGGAGAGTAAATATGAAGGAATAGGGTATTCTAAAATTGTTGTCAAAAACAGGGGCATTAGAACGATAGCACAATCCAACTTCCCCCTTTGCAAAAGGGGGATTGAGGGGGATTTTTATATACAAATAAGGCAAAGACGGTTTATAACCCCAGTCCATTTAAATCTCCCCTAGCCCCCCTTTATCAAAGGGGGAAAATAGCTTTTTCGACACCCTCAGAGAGAGGGAGTTAAAACAGTCAGTAAAACTTAAACACGAAAAAATAAACTACTTATGATTATTTCTGCTTCCACAGACTACCGGTCAGCCGCCAAAGCAAAACTACCGCCATTTCTTTTTCACTATATTGATGGTGGTTCATACGATGAGCGAACGTTAAAGCGCAATACCGATGACCTGGGCGAAATAGCCCTTCGTCAACGAGTCCTTAGGGATATGTCTAACTTAACCATTAATACTGAGTTATTTGGAGAAAAGCTGGCCATGCCTGTTGCGTTGGCGCCTGTTGGCTTAAGTGGTATGTATGCTCGCCGGGGCGAAGTGCAAGCAGCAAAAGCAGCAGAAAAAAAAGGAATTCCATTTACCTTATCAACGGTGTCTGTTTGCCCAATAGAAGAAGTGACCTCTGCTATTCAAAGGCCCATGTGGTTTCAGTTATATGTGCTGAAAGACCGAGGTTTTATGAAAAATGTACTCGAAAGGGCAAAAGCCGCAGGGGTTAGTACATTAGTTTTCACCGTTGATATGCCTGTGCCTGGGGCACGCTATCGCGATATGCATTCAGGGATGAGTGGACCAAATGCCGCCATTCGTCGTATTTTTCAAGCGATGCGTCACCCTAGTTGGGCACTGGATGTTGGTCTATTAGGTAAACCCCATGACCTGGGTAATATTTCTACTTATCGAGGCACACCCACCAAACTTGAAGATTATATTGGTTGGCTCGGTGCTAATTTCGACCCTTCTATTTCATGGAAAGACTTAGAGTGGATTCGCGATATGTGGGAAGGCCCCATGGTAATTAAAGGTATTTTAGATACAGACGATGCCAAAGATGCCGTGCGTTTTGGTGCTGATGGTATTGTCGTTTCAAACCACGGTGGAAGACAGTTGGATGGTGTTTTATCTACTGCTAAAGCATTACCTGCCATTGCAGATGTCGTGAAGGGTAATCTTAAAATTCTAGTGGATTCTGGTATTCGCACCGGGCTGGATGTTGTTCGCATGCTGGCTTTAGGCGCAGACTGTACCTTGATTGGTCGCTCCTTTGTTTATGCGCTTGCCGCACAAGGTGGCGCAGGGGTAGAAAACCTGTTAAATCTTTATGAAAACGAAATCCGTGTCGCTATGACCTTAACGGGTGCCAATAGCATTTCAGAGCTGTCGCAAGACTCGTTGGTTTCAAAGCCTTAGCTTTTTTAAGGAATCTATTAAATGGTAAATGCAAATCCAACAGCCACTTACCAGCAATTGGAATCTATCCTTGCAACTCAAATAGAAGGCAAGCGAATTATTACTCAGGAAGCCAGGTGTTTGGCTTATGGAACCGATGCCAGCTTTTACCGTTTAATTCCCAAAATTATTTTACAGCTTAAAAACCTGGAAGAAGTTATTTTTGCAATCAAAAGCTGTCGTAAACTGGGCATTCACTACACCTTTAGAGCAGCTGGCACCAGTTTATCTGGCCAAGCTATTTCAGACTCGGTGCTTATTACCTTGACTGATGACTGGCGTGGTCATCAAATCATAGAAAATGGCAATCAAATCATGCTCCAACCTGGAGTAATTGGTGCCGATGCCAATAAATACTTAGCGCCTTATCAAAGAAAGATTGGACCTGACCCTGCATCGATTAATACCTGTAAAATTGGTGGCATTGCTGCCAATAATGCCAGTGGCATGTGCTGCGGCACAGCGCAAAACTCCTACCAAACAGTAGCCAATATGAAAATAGTATTCAGTGATGGAACGCTGTTAGATACTGGCAATAGGGAAAACATTGCATCATTTAAAAAATCCCACCCTCAATTTATTGAAAAACTCAATCAGCTTTGTCAGCAAACCCGAGAAAACAAAGCGTTAACTGAGCGTATTCAACATAAATACCGACTGAAAAATACTACCGGTTATGCCTTAAATGCTTTAGTGGATTATCAAGACCCAATTAAAGTCATTGAACACTTGATGATTGGCTCAGAAGGTACCCTCGGCTTTATTGCTGAAATTACCTATAATACAGTTGTAGAGCACCCTGACAAAGCTTCTGCATTATTAGTTTTCGCTACCATTGAAGAGGCTTGTCGTGCGGTAACCGCTTTATCGAAAATGCCAGTTGCAGCAGTAGAAATGATGGATGGCCGGGCACTTCGCTCAGTGGCAGATAAACCCGGTATGCCAAAGTTTATTCAGCACCTAGACTTAGAAGCCACTGCAATATTAATAGAAACCCATGCCAGTACTCAGCAACAACTCGATAGCCAATGCAAATTGGTAATTGACTCACTAACCCCATTCACCATTATTGAATCGGTACCATTTACCAGCAACCCAACCACAGTTTCAACCCTCTGGAAAATTCGTAAAGGTATGTTCCCAGCGGTGGGGGCAGTTCGTCAGGTTGGTACCACAGTTATTATTGAAGATGTTGCTTTTCCGGTAAAAAATTTAGCAAATGGTGTTCGTGATTTACAAATCCTATTTGATAAATATCAATACCATGAAGCTATTATTTTCGGCCATGCATTAGAAGGTAATTTACATTTTGTATTTACCCAAGGGTTTGATAGCCAGCAAGAAATAGAACGTTATGGCCAGTTTATGGATGAAGTTGCTGAATTGGTAGCCGTTAAATATCAGGGGTCGTTAAAAGCTGAACATGGCACTGGACGAAATATGGCACCTTACGTAGAGCTGGAGTGGGGTAAAGCAGGCTACAAACTCATGCAGCAAATTAAAAAGCTGTTTGATCCAGAAGGTCTTCTTAGTCCTGGTGTTATTATTAACGACAATCCACATTCACATATTGAAAACCTCAAGCCAATGCCAGCGGCTAATCAATTAGTCGACCGTTGTATTGAGTGTGGTTTTTGTGAGCCGGTGTGCCCCTCTCGTACTCTTTCCCTTTCTCCACGTCAACGTATAGTCCTGTTCCGAGAACTACAACGACGTAAGCGCGCAGGTGAAAATATAGAAGCATCTGAACTGCAAAAAGTATTTAACTACCAAGGTATCGATACCTGTGCTGCTACAGGGCTTTGTGCTGAGCGCTGCCCTGTTGAAATCAATACTGGCGACTTAATTAAACAGCTTCGGACAGAAAAATATAAAAAATACACGCTAATTGCCAAGTGGACTGCCGAACATTTCGATTCCACAACCAAAATTGCTAAAATGGGTTTAAGCGTAAATCAACTGGCTTGTAAAAGCCTTGGCAATAAAACCGTTGGAAAACTCGTGAATGGACTGCACTCGTTATCTAAAGGTTCAACACCCATTTGGTTGACAGAATATCCACAGCCCAACAAACATCATTTAACAACCCCACTAAACCCATATATATCACATCAGAGAAAAGTCGTGTATATGCCATCCTGCGCCAGCAGAGTAATGGGGCAACAAACAGATGCCATAGATCAGCGCCCGTTAACTGAAGTAACACTTTCATTGTTAAATAAAGCTGGGTATGAAGCCATTATCCCAAACAAACTCACTGAACAATGCTGCGGTATGCCATACGGCAGTAAAGGTATGAATGATTTAGCCAAACAAAAAGCCAAGCAATTAGAAGCGGTTTTGTGGCAAGCAACCGAACAAGGAAAATACCCAGTACTGATGGATACCAGTCCCTGTGCTAAGCAAAGTATCGAGCAATTTAATAAGCCACTTGAAGTATTAGAACCAACAGGCTTTGTCAGTAAATATCTACTAGAGCACCTGACAATTAAGCCTACTGAAGAAACCGTTATGTTCCACATCACCTGTAGTTCACGCCGCATGGGGCTAGAAGCAGACATGTTAACACTCGCAAAAGCCTGCGCTAAAGAAGTAATCATTCCAGAACACATCCAATGCTGTGGCTGGGCAGGCGATAAAGGCTTTACCACACCCGAGTTAAATGCAGCAGCAGTTAAACCACTGAAAGCACAAATCCCAACCCACTGCACCCGAGGCTTCAGCAACAGCCGCACCTGCGAGATAGGGCTTTCCCACCATAGTGGCATACCCTATCAATCTATACTTTATTTGGTGGATGAGGTGTCTAAGGGGTGCTAAAAAACAAAATATATTATATCAGTGGTCATTTAGACCTTACTAAAAGCAAGTTTGTTGAACACTATCAACATAAAATTGACATCGCTTTATCAGAAAATGCGCTCTTTGTTGTGGGTGATGCTAAAGGTGCTGACTTGCTTGCGCAGGAATACCTATACTCTAAATCGGCTCAATAAACAACACTCCCAATCAACAACAAGCCACAAAAATTTAACAATCAAACCTTACACCTTACTATTGTCGAAACCTAGCTACAATAACACTATAGGCTTATACCAATATCACTATCCGCATTCGGCAGGTGTTTTTTACATTATTCTGACATTAAAAAATTAAGGAGAGTGTCAGTAGTTTATGGCATTCATAAAAAGGGAAGGATGAATAAAATGTTTTTTTTAAAGAAATTTACATCTTGCTCTAACCAAACCGAAACAAGCAATAAACCGGTGATGCATAGGTTATTGGGGCCATTACTTTTTCTATTATGTGCAACAACCACATGGGCAAAAGAACCACTTATCGTATTTACCTGGCCAGATTACATATCACCAAGTCTCGTCCAGAAATTTGAAAAACAATGGAATACAAAAGTTAAACTAGTGTATTACGAATCAGACCAAGACCGTGATAATCACCTGACTAAAGTAGAAGGCAAAGGCTACGACGTAATGATTGCTAGCAATATCGCCCTGCCCATGTATATCAATTTAGGCTGGGTTGCACCTATGGATAAAGCCAAAGTACCTAATATTAAAAATTATGACTCTAGATATTTAACCTCAGCAAACCCTGTATTTCCGAAATATGCAGTCGTACCCTATTTTTGGGGAACCACAGGAATTGCCTATCGTAAAGATTTAGTAAACCAACGGATCGATAGCTGGCAACAATTTTTTCAGCCAGACCCAAGCTATGCTGGAAAGATCTTAATGATAGACGATGCAAGAGAAGCAATAACCCAAGCATTTATTAGCCTTGGTTATAATCAAGATGATTATGGCAACAAACAAGCACTGCGAAAGGTGGAAGACTTACTTCTTTCCCAAAAATCTGCTGTTAAAGACTACACCTATTTAACCACAGAAAAAGAGTCTTCACGGCTCGTTAGCGGAGATGTTGTTATGAGCTATGCCTACAATGGAGATGGCGTGCTGTTAAAAACCTATCACCCACAAATTGAATTTGTGGTCCCCAAGGAAGGTTGCATCCTATGGACTGATTATCTGGTGGTACTAGCAAAATCCACTAAACAATCACTAGCTTACGATTTTGTAAACTTCTTTAGTAATGCCTCCTCTGCAGCCAAAAGTGCAACCGATATGCATTTTGCCAGCCCAAATTTGGCAGCAGAAAAACTTTTGCCAGCAGATTTCCTGGCAGACTCAACTATCTACCCAGACCCTAACTCATTAGAAAGCTGTCGCTACCTTTCTCAATTACCAGCTCGGGTTTATAAAAAGTGGAACCATCTCTTCTCCAAAGTTAGGCATTAAAATTTAATCAATAGTGGAGGCAAGCCCATAGGCTGTAAGTAAATCAGGTTGTTTCTCTAAGCGATAAATACAGCCTCTGACTTATGGGTAGCGCAGCAAGCAAGGCCAACCATTGAATTTATCCACCAAGCTACTGCTTATCATTACTCCCTGTATTATGGCGCCCATGCTGTTATTGGGTTGGACAACTTCTAAAAAAATTCTAGAACAGTCAGAAGCCTCTCTTCTCAATGAAGCAAAAACCTTAATGGCTCAAATCGCCCTGCTTACAAGCAAATATATTAATTCTGCAAAAGCTGATGCAACCTTATTCAGCAAAAATGAGCTCATTACCAAATACCTTGCCATCAGTGATGAAAATTTACGATTTGGGTTATATCAAAGTGGTATTCTTCGCCTGTTTAAAGGCTACCACCAGGCCAAGCCCCACTACTATGAAATTCGCCTGTTACTTCCCGATGGCTATGAGGATACTCGTTTTGCTATTGATAGCATTAAAAATATTTCCGATGATGAGAGTGAATCTGATATTTTCAAAAAATTAAGCAATAATTCTCTAGGCATTTTCGAAAACTTTTACCTTAACCCCGACAATAATGCCATTGCTTTGATGACAGGCCGCTCAATCATGATCAAAGCATTAGCAGAGGAAGGTTTCACGTCTAGCATTAGTTTAAGAGGATATTTATTAATAACCTCTGATACTTCCATTTTCAAAAAACAAGTTCAGGTTGCTTTACGTGGAAAACACCACAGTTTTTTCTTTACTGATAATTACAATCGAATCTTGTTCCACCACGATGAGGCAATGACAAATCAACTAACCCCAAAATGGCTATCAGAAGCTTTGGCAAAGGCAAACGATAGCACACCGCTTTACATCACAGCCCAAGAGCATGATTTCTTAGTTTATCGGAAACAAATTACTCCTTACCTCTATTTAAACGCAGCAATTCCTAATAAAATTCTAATTGAGCAGAAACAAGGGTTACTTATTATAGCGATCATAATCACTGCTACTTCCACTCTAATTGCTATTTTGATCACCTATATTTCTATTCGAAAAATACTACTCAAACCTATTGAAAAACTAAGTAATGCTATCACCAGTATTGGTTCGGGAGACCTAACAACATTAGTGGAAACTCCCTCTGGCGACGAGTTGGGTACACTAGCCCAGACATTTAATGAAATGACTACAAAACTGAAAAGCACGACCGTATCAAGAGACTACGTAGACAATATTTTAAACTCCATGGCCGATACGCTAATAGTCACCAGTCCGGATGGCATCATACGCAATATTAACCGAGCCACAGAATCCTTACTTGAATATGACACCAAAGAGCTAGTCGGCCAACCCTTATTAAAAATACTCTACAATCCAAACCCAGACAATTCCAATCAAGATAGCCAAAACCAAACGATGAGAGATTTGCCTGCGTTTGAGTTATTACACAGCCTCACGCACAGTGAGGTTGAAGCCTTTTATATCACCAAAAGTGACAATAAAATCCCCATGATAATCACAGGCTCTTTAATGTGGGATCACCAACAGCAAATTAGAGGCTTCGTTTGCGTTGGCCACAACCTCACGGAGCGTAGGCGATATGAGAAGGCTTTAAAACAAGCCAAAGAAGCTGCTGAGATTGCTAACCAGGCCAAGTCCACCTTCCTATCACGAATGAGTCACGAGCTTAGAACGCCTCTAAATGCCATTATCGGATTCGCCCAAATACAACAACTGCGAATGACGAATCAAGAGTCAAAAGGGCTTAAAAGCAGTACAGAAAATATTTTAAAAGCAGGCCAACATTTGCTGACTCTGATCAACGACATTCTTGATATGGTAAAACTAGAGCAGCACAAGCTACGTATCGAGCTTACCCCATGCCAGTTGCAGCCAATTATTACTGAGAGTGTGCAGTTAGCAGAGCCTCAGTGCCACAGCAATCAGGTGACTATAAACGCAGAGTGCACCGATGCCTGGGTACAGGCTGATTGTTTACGCTTAAAACAAGTGCTAATCAACCTGCTGAGCAATGCAATAAAATACAACCGTAAAAATGGAGTGGTTACAATAAAAACCGTTGAAGTCGACAGTAGCTGTATTCAGCTTTGGGTCGAAGATACTGGTATTGGTATTAATGAAAAAGAGATCGAGCAGCTATTCGAGCCATTCACCCGCCTTCAGTATGCTGAGTCGAGTGAAATCCAAGGCACAGGCATTGGTTTAGCCCTAAGCAAACACCTGGTAAACGAAATGCAAGGCAGCATAGGCGTAGAAAGCAAAGTAGGCCAGGGCAGCCGATTCTGGATAGGCTTGCAAAAAGCACAGCCAATATCCAGCAAAGAAGTTGCTTCCCCCAAACTAAAAACAGCCAACTTAAACAATACTACACCCGACTCTGAGCAAAACTATCAAAATAATAAAACCAAGGTTTTATATATTGAAGACAACCAAGCCAGCAGAGAGTTAATACAAACTTTTATGGATGGGCTTGATCAAATTGAATATCATTCTTCTGTCAATGCCGAAGAAGGTATTAATAAAGCAAACCAACTATTCCCCGATGTAATTTTAATGGATATTAATTTACCGAAAATGAAAGGCACCGATGCTATAGCAGTGCTAAAATCCAACCCTGCCTTGCAAAATACCAAGATGATTGCATTAAGTGCTGATGCATTGCCTGATCAAATTGATCGAGCAATAAAAGCAGGATTCGATGCTTACCTAACTAAACCAGTAGATATGAAACAAATTAAAGTTCAGCTGGAAATTGCTCACTGATTTCAACAATAAAATCGATCACTGCACGGATTGCTGGCAGGTGACAGTTATCCTTATGACTTACAATCCAAAGAGATGCTTCTCGATGAGGCGGCAGCATTATCATCTGCAACCCAGGAATCTGCATACCAAACTTTTCCTGTATGCTAAGTATGCCCAATCCATTGCAACAGGCATCAATAAGTACATCAATGTGGTTACTGCGTAAAACTACTTCATTATTTGCCAGATCATGTTTCTGCTGCGCGCTATAACGATATGCTTTGTGCTCAAATTTTAGTAGCTGGTGTCCCCTCAGTTGCTGTGTTTCATCGACTGGATTCTGTTGCAAGTAATCAAGACTGGCAAAATATCGGTACTGAAATGTGTGTAGTCGACGCTGAACAAGATCCTGCTGTTCTGAGTTGACATACCGCAGCGCTATATCAGCTTCCATATGGGATAGACTGACAACTCTGTCGTCAGCCAGTAATACTAACTCGATGCAAGGATAACGCTGTCTGAATTCTGCTAACATTGGCACAATCATATACCTCAGCACCATTTCAGTTGAACTAACAACGACCTTCCCGGCTGGTTCAATACGCTGCCTATTGACCTGGGCTCGGGTAATCTCCAAGACATGCTCCTCCATCTTCCTAGCCTGCTCGATTAGCAACTCCGCTTCCTCAGTAAAGTTGTAACCATAGCGCTGACGCTGCAGTAATGGCTTGCCATACTGATGTTCCAGCTGCCGTAAACGCCGAGAGATAGTGGTCTGGTTGATATCCAAGCGTGAAGCAGCAGCAGACTGGCTGCCAGTATCTGCTACCGCCAGTAGTAAGCGCAAATCATCCCAGTTTAAGTTATGCATATTTGCAGCTTCATCCTGCTTTTATTCGTCTAGTAATGCACTAGTGCATACAATAAACTGCTAACTGCTATTGAGCAAGCGCGCTAGCTCCTGAGTATGTAAACAGTAACGTCAGGAGAATTCTAATGCTGAAACGAATTTGGAAATGGTTAACTTGCCCGCGCAAGCCTAACTGGAACGAACTGAGTGACTGGATGAAAGATGATTGCTGGCCTGATCGATGAGGGTTAGAGCAGCAAGCTCTTTTTTAGTTCGCCATTCAACAAAGCATCCTTTATAGGCCTGATGAAGTTTGAGTTAAAACTTACAACCTCATCAGATTTGGTATAACGCAGCTTTATATTTAAGTAGGAAAGTGGCAGGGGTGAGAAATCCATAATATGGTTGCTTATCAGTGTGGTTCATGACGACAACAGCATTTTACTTAAAATTTTTAATTAAATAGGCCTCCATTTGCTCACAGGATAATGGTTTGCTGTATAAAAAGCCTTGTGCCACCTCCCCCCTCATAGAGTTTAACGCCTCAGCTTGCTCTGATGTTTCCACACCTTCTGCAACCACTTCCATATCTAAGGTATGTGCCATTTCAATAATTAGCTCAACAATATTTTTACTCCGCTTGGAATTCAGCATGTCATTAATAAAACAACGGTCAATCTTTAATTTATTAATAGGAAACTCTTTTAAATAGGAAAGCGAAGAATAACCTGTACCAAAATCGTCAACCGCCAATGTCACGCCAATTCTACGTAAATTATGCATTTGAGCTATAGCCTTTTCTGTTTCATCAATGACCATCGACTCGGTAATTTCAAGCTCCAAATAGTCTGCCGGTAATCCTGTTTCAGCCAGCACTTCTTCTACTTCAGCAACCAGTCGTTCATCTTGAAACTGGCTAGGTGAGAGATTGACAGCAACCCTGCCTTTCGCAACTCCCCTATCTACCCACTTTTTATAGTTCAAACACGCTTTATACAACAAATTCTTACCAAGGACTCTTACCAACCCAGCCTCTTCAGCAACACCAATAAACACTTGCGGTGAAATCATTTTTCCATTTAGCGCCCATCGAGCTAAAGCCTCTACGCCAGTATATTCCCCAGTATTAAGCGCCACCTTTGGTTGGTAGTGCAAATCTATTTCATCTTTTTCAACTGCTTTTCGTAAGGCTGTTTCCAGCTCCAAACGCTCTAAAGCATTAGAGTTCATCGACTCAGTAAAAAAGTTATAGGTGCTTTTCCCTTTTCTCTTTGAAGCATACATTGCTCTATCGGCCAGCCTTATGAGGTCCGGCCCTGTATCGCCATCATCAGGATATATTGCAATGCCAATACTAGGTGTCACTATTAATTCATGTCCGTCTGTAATAAATGTTTTACTAACAGAGTCAATGATTCGCTGAGCCACTTTTGCAGCTACATGCGCGCCATCAAGGTTATTCACTATCATTACAAACTCATCACCACCTAAACGAGCAACAAAATCATCATTTCGCTTGACTAAATCTAACTTAATACCAACAGATACCAGTAATTCATCACCTACTTCATGCCCAAAAGAATCGTTAACTCGTTTAAAATTATCTAAGTCTATAAAAAGCAGAGCAAATCTTGTTGTAGGTGCTCGTTTTTTAATAGTGACTTGCTTAAGCCTTTCATTAAAAAGTGTTCGATTAGGTAATCCCGTTAGCTGATCATAATTGGCCAATCTTATTAGTTCATCTTCAGTACGCTTTCGATAGGTAATATCACTGAACACGCCTACAAACTGAATAGCATCATCCTCAGCGTTATATACTTTATCGATACGTAACTCTGATGGATAAAGACCATCTTTACCTTCATCCCATACTTCACCACACCAACTGTTACGACAACTTAAATGCTCTTGAATTTCCTCAATTAGACCTGATCCTTGCTTCTCAGTTGATGGAAACGTTATACGCTTCCCCATTACTTCGTCCAGCTGCCTACCAGTAATATAGGTGTAGGCTTTATTAATACTTTCAATTTCAAAATTACCATTTGCAATCCATACACCATCAGAGGTGTTTTTTAAGGCTCTTGCTAAAGTACGGCTATGTTTTTCAGCTTGCTTTCGCTTATTTATATCCCTAATTATGCCAACCAACCGTTTAGGCTTTTCATCATCATCCTTCAAAACTACACGTCCTTGGTCGCGTATCCATATCCACCCGTTATTCACACTTCGAACTCGGTACTCCAGCTCAAAATCCGTCGTTTCTCCAGATAACACTGACTGCAACGTTTGTTTAAATTGTTCAAAATCATTAGGGTACACATAGTCTGAATAGGTCGAGAAAATTTCATTTTGAGTATGTCTAGGTAAAATAATGTATTCAAATTCATTAATTCTTTTAATTTGACCTGTCGATACATCCCAATCCCATAAAGCATTATTACTGGCCCATAAAGCCAGCTTCAGCCGCTCCCTTTCTTGTTCAATGGTCTCCAAGTACTGTTTTATAAGACACTCATTATTTAATTGACCTTTCTGGATTTTTTCACTGCTTTTAGCAAACAGTTCAACCTGCTTTGTAACTAATGATTCAATAAACTTTCGTTGTCGAATAGCGTCAAGGTGGGTTTGAACCTTTATTTTCACTGCAACCACATTAATAGGTTTTGTTATATAATCTAGAGCGCCGAGTGCTAGCCCTCTATTTTCATCTTCTGCAGATAATTTTGCAGTAACAAATATAACAGCTATGTCAGCCGTTTGTTGATTTTGCTTTAGCCTTTCTAGCACCTTGAAACCATCAATATCCGGCATCATAACATCAAGCAAAATAATGTCTGGTTTTGGTTCAAACGACGCCACCTGCAAAGCTTGTGCACCATTCTCAGCAGTGAATACCCGATAATTTTCTTCAAAAAGAATGCTCAACAATTCGATATTTGCTACATTATCATCAACAATCAGTATTGTCTGCAGGCTTAAGTCTTTATCCATAAAAACGCTCTGACATCCATCGACATTTTCTAACAATAATCCCTGGTAATATCTAGTTAACTAACCCTTAATAAAGAGTGCCTGTAATACAGCCTACACAGTCCATACTTAAGGGCAAGGGCACCTCTAATAACGTCCAATTACTTTGGCCCTTAAACAAACTGTATGTGTAAATACGCCTTTGTTCAAAAGTTTTACTCAGGTTATGGTAAGAAGCTTATTACTCCATATCAAAGCGGGTGTTGCAGAAAGACTTTTAGACTGATAAACGTCCTGAAGTGGCTATTGGAAACAGTCGAGAGCTATAGCACAATCCAGCCTCCCCCTTTGAAAAGGGGGATTTTTACAAGCAAATAAAGCGAAAACTACGATTATTTTAAATTACTCTAGCCCCCCTGGTGGGTGTCGCAAAAGGGGTCTGGAGAGTAACAGGGTATTCTTCCACCACTCTACAAGAGCCATCTGTGGTCTTTAGAGCTTCAGCTGTTCCCGACAGCTGTTCCAGAACACCCTATCACTCCATATTTTTCAGCTTTTGCGACGTCCCCTTGATTAAAGGAAAGAAAGGATTTGGTTTGAAGTACTTCCATAGAATTTTCTAATACCGGGCATAGAAAAAGCCAAGTATCAGAACGCAATATTTTTGTATAACCTTTCAATTGCAAGTCATCGTACTTGCTTCAAACCTGATTATTAAGCCCATTCAATGGGCTTCTTTTTTTAAGCTCCGCTAATGACACCACCAAAAGTCAGTAGACTTTTACTACTTATTTCCGCCAAAATATGGCTGTAGTAGTAACTCATTAATAACTAAATACTCAAGGAAGAAAAGCATGCTTATAAAACTGGTATGTTACTTATCCATAGTAATATCGCCGTTTATTTCACTTTCATTAGCCTATGCATCTGATAGTACAACTACAAAGTTACGAGTTGCACTATACCCCTATGTACCCAATCGACTGGCCTTATTTCAAAAAATAGAGGCAATATTTGAGTCTCGTAACCCCAATATCAACCTAGAGCTGGTAGATAACAGTACATGGCTTTGGGATTATTACTCAGGTGGTTTACAAGCGACTAAAGCCGATGTATACGAAGTTGATACAATCTTGCTCTCTGATCTTATAGAGGCTGGGAAAATAGCTGAAGTTAAGCTTCCTTCTGCACCCTTTACTAAAGAAGCAATTGAAGCAGTTACACGTAATGGTAAAGTTTATGGTGTACCTCACTGGTTGTGCGGAAATTTTTTGTTTTATAAAAAGGACGATAAAGAAGTAAAAAATGCATCAACATGGTCTGAATTAAACAATGTTTTAAACAGTAGAAATGAATCTATTTTAGTCGACTTTAAGGGGCAGTCTACTCTTGGTGAGTGGTACCTAACAGCTTTATCAGCAACATATGGACTAGGCAAATCGCAACAAATAATTATGGACGCTAACAAGTTAGACCAACAAGGTGTAGATAAACTAAAGCAAATTCTTAAGTCTTGCCCTCCTGGCTATTGTAGAAATGACGACCTTCATGATCGAGCAGGCTATTATTCAAGAGCATTTATGTCTGGCAAGGCAAGTGCTTATGTAGGATATTCTGAGTCTATTCATTATGGCATTCAATATTATATGAATAATTGTACAAGCACATCTGGATGTTTGTCAGTAGATAACATCGCCGTTCGTTCACTACCAAGCTTTTCTGGTTCAACCGCTATTGAAGGTGTTGGCTGGGTAGATGCCTTAACTATTGATGCCAGCATACCACCACATAAAAAGGCAATAGCTAAAAAGTTTATAGCTTTTATGATATCTGATACTGCGTATAAAACCGTACTAGAGCCAGAATGGGGGGAAGCTCCGAAATATCTAATCCCAGCAAAGAAAGGAGTTCAACTGGATAAGACTCCTCTTTATAGCGCCTTTTACTCTGCTCACTCAAGCAGAAAAACAGGCACCTTACCTGGATTAAATAATAAACTTCGACAATTAGGTAAAAAACTAGACTGTGCTCTTCCAATAGATAGAACCGATACAGAAACTCTAGAAAAGTGCTCCTATTAATGGGTAACTAGGGGAAGGAGAGAAAGTCAAGACCTCCCTGAAAGTCTTGGTTTTTAGTGGAAAATTGATCGTCCCCCCCCTCAGCGATCGTACGTTATCCCTAAATAAATTTTTTATGTTTAAAATCAGATAAGCAGTACCTGGTACTGCCTATCACGAAGGAAAATAATATTGTTATAATTATACTGATTTAAATACTTTGGTTATGGTGCAAGGTTTTGCACATATATATTAACTGAGCTGCTGTTTATGAATTCATATTTAATACCTTTAGCCCACATATTAAAATATGCATGAAAAGGGTCTTGCAAACCAATAACCTCCTGATACAAAGGCCAAAGTACATAATCCTTGACTAATAGGTCATAGTCATCGAGTAAATTCCTTCTTCAAGCAGCAGTGCTTCACTATCAATAGGGTCATACTCACATAGCAAATCAGTCACTATGTCTTGAATACCAGCCTCTAAAGAACTCTCATACACATCATAGTTTATACTTTGATCGTCAAGCTGAAGTACATTTAGATGAGTGATATTGGATATTTCTTCGCTAACGTCCATCTCATCCATTTCATCTACAATCAGCTTCATTGACTGAAGATGCTCCCTAAAAATTGAACATGCTTTAGTTTCTGATACCGTTGGTGGTTTTTTGACCAAAAAATACCAGTCATTTTTGCAATAACTACTTTCTATTGCTTTATATATAGCCAAAAGTCTTTCCAGAACTTCCTTACCCTTGACTGCTCCCTTAAAAAGCTCATTTAGACCAGAACCATTTGGCCTAAATGATTGAAAGTAGCCAATAAATGACTCTGTTGAATTATATTGGTCAACAGAGCCAGCACATCGAGTAAAAAACTCTTCTGCTGAAAGCACTATAATTTAGTCTCTACCCAGAATAATTGGTTTATATGCCAATGCTTCTTCTACTACTTCTTCTGCTGTAGCATCAGCTTTCTTAGGGTAAAAAATTAAACCTGTAACCTCTGGATGCGGCACACTATTCTCAAGCTCTCTAACCCAGTCATCTACTTCTTTTTCAGTACCTGCACACCTCATTATTTTGCCCACCAGATCTATTAACTCACTCTTAGACTTTTGGATCATTACTGTATTTAGCACTCACAAATAATATGTGCTCTCTAGGCAAGTGTACGTTATATATAAAACTAAAAAAGGTTACGTACACCTACCAATGAATAGCATAAACTCAGTTAGAATGAGCAACTGCTATATTAATTGCTTCCTTTATAGTTAATACTAGTTTTTTAAAATCTCTAGCCTCTCTTATTAATAGAGGCATTTCCCAATTATAATCTTTAATTACTCTAACTTGAAAACCCCCTTCAATATCAAAAGATGGATACCACCCTACATCAATTAGCACTTCATTTGGATACTCCACTTGAAGCATATCTTCTTTAAGCTCATTTTTATAAATGGCAATATTATCTACAATTTCAAGACTAGATATCTCATCGAAGACTAACTTACCATTGCCAAAGTCAATTTTATCTAATATTTGTTCTTTCATTTTAATAGCTTCTGATACTCTTTCTTTGAAATTGGGTGGCCATGTATCGTTTCTCCACTATACTCAATACGTATCCATCTACTTTCCTTACCCTCACTAGCACCAATTGGTTGGTCATATTCTTTAACTTTCCAGGGCTTTCCATTAGTTACATCTGTTCCTGTTTTCCATGCATCTTTTTCTAGTGACTCAATATCTGTACCTTGTTTATATTTTGCTGGACCAGATTTTGTGTCCTTGACAATGTCACTCCATTTCCGATTTTTCGGTGCAGAATGTTTATAGCCATGAGGAGTCCATTTAGGATTCTTTTTTGGATCTTTATTTTCACCTGTATCATCTTTTTTATCTTCAGAACCACTTCCATTTTTACACTTCTTAGGGCCCTTACCATTATGAACCCAAACACCATCTTGACCAACAAAATAAGTATGATAATCCGATACCTCAAAATTATAGGTCATGTACTGCTTAGTATCAGGCAATATAGATGTGACAGTGACTGTATCGCCACCTTTAGTCAGTATTTTATCACCTAGTTGTAACTGGCCTGCTTCAGTCCATGCATTATTACTAGTCCAAAATGGGTGCTCTGAAGTAGTACCTAACGTCTCTTCTTTACCTCCTTCATTTAAGACGGTTAGATAAGTAACATCATGCTTTGGATTTCGGTAAATCGCTTCTACCGGCTTCCAGCCTGTAGCTCTTGTTTTCTCGTCCTTAGAGGCAACTAAATCACCCACTTTAATATCTTCGATGGGTTTTAAACCATCCGTAGTATGTACTAAGGTGCCAGCAATAAAACACTTTTTCTTCTCAGGATCCTTTGATTTAACAGGTGGTTTATTTGATTTACCTTGCTTCTTTAAATGCTTTAAATACTTTAATTTTCCTATAGGTGTTATTCCTATAAGAATATCATCCCAGTCTTTTGACCAGTTAATATCAAAGTCGTATGTCCAACATCCATCCTCTGTTTGATAGGGGCCTGTGACGAAATAGTCAGGCGTCTCTCCAAGACCAACTAAAGTTGGAAGAAGCATCCATGTCATCCAGTCGTACATATCACGCTCAGCAGCTATTTGTGTCTGAAATTTTTCTCCAGGTGCAAGGCCTAACGGATCAATTAAATTTACTGGATCACTTTCAACAAACTGATATAGGTTAATACCACCTGCTTCGCCTAAAGGGTCACGGGTTGTCCAGATACTTAAATGAGGCGCATAGTAACGATAGCCATAATAAATTAAGCCTGTTCCTTCATCATAACGCTTAGTGGAAAATCCAAACGGCTGCTCTAATGTGCCTTTTTTAGAGATTAGTTGACCAAATGGCTCATATTCATAAGCTGCAACCACTTGATCATTATCATCGACAACACCAACAACATTGCCTTGGCCATCATAAAGATAATAATAATGCTGTCCATTTTGGGTAAGACTTAATAAACCACCAATACCACCACCATCATCAAGTCCCCAAACATATTCACGGGTGATTTCATTACTCGCATTACGTTCTTGTAACGCTAATTTATCATGACGAATAATTCGCGTAGTTTTGACTAGATTAGAGTTTTCATAATGTAGGATTTCAGCTAAATAATTACTGTAGTCATATTTATATTCACGTTTATGATTTTTTCCTTGATTATCAGTATAACTAATTTCTGTTAAGCGATTTTCTGCATCATAGCTAGCAGTAAATGCATGACCATCAACCGTTAAACCACTGATTAAATTTCCTGCTTTATCGTAAACAGGTGAATTATTTTTGTAACCCGCCTGATTAATCAGTTGGTTTAAATTGTTAAACTGATTTTGAGTGAGTTTATCTTCCTGAATACTCGATTCCGTGAGGGGTTCATACTCGACCTGATCAATTAAATCTTGATCATTATAAGTAAACTTATGCTCAGTAATTGTTGGATTGGTTGGTGCATGATGACTGATTCTTGATAAGCGACTTAGCGAATTATATTTATATTGCGTTTGTAGCCGACTATTAAATAATAAACTTGTAGGTGTTGGGTTTGCGCCATTATAAAAGTAAGTAAACTCCCTATTTCCAGCCTTAATTACCTCTAACCGCCCCATCCCATCATAATACTGCTTAATGGTCTGGCCCTTACTGGGGATTATTTGATGTAAACCACCTACCGTATCATAACGGTATTCAATGGTGTCATCTTCCCAAGGTCCATCGAATGAGGCGACTTTGCCATCTGCTGTATAGGTAAACTGATGTGTACCAACGCCATCGGTAATACTTGCTACTTGCCCTTGGTCATTGTAGGTGTAGCTAACTTCTGGTGTGCTATCTGAATAAGTGATTTTACTCAGGCGCTTTTTATCATCGTAATGATAAGTGGTTACAACACCTCTCGCATCAGTTCTAGTTTTGATTTGCCCTTGTTCATAGCTGTAATTGACACGACTGTCGTCGGCAAATATTTTAGCGGTTAGCTGATCAGCATTATTGAATTCAAACCGGGTTTTATTATGGTTAGCATCAATTAACGTGATTAGGTTACCGTTGGCATCGTATTCAAACCGGGTAAAGCTGCCTTCAGGTGAAATGATCTTGGTTAATTGTTTAGCGGGATCATATTCATACTGGTATTTCCGCCCACCTCGATCAGTTTCACTGGTGACCATTCTTGGGCACTGGCCATAAGTGGTGGTGGTTTGCTTGCCATCAGGATAAGTAACGGTTGTAGTAGAATTTAAACCGTTGTAAGCATAGGTTTTGGTTAAACCAGTTTCATCGGTTTCTGTCTTAATACGCCCAATAGCGTCGTAAGTGTATTGTTTAACGACTTGGCCGTTGAAGGTAACGGTGGTGCGTTGATGTTTTTCGTTATAGGTGTATTCCCATTTTTGTTTACCCGCCACTTCCATGTAGGTAACTTGGCCATAGTTGTTATAGGTAAACTGTGTTTCACGACCTAAAACGTCTTTAATTAAGGTTGGATTGCGGTGTTGGTTATATTGAAACTCAACGGTACCTTGTGGGGTTTCTACCTTGGTAACATCCTTGCCATTAGCCGCATATTCATATTTGACTGTTTGCCCTAATGCATTGGTTTGTTGAGTAACATTACCTTGGCTGTTTTTTTGGAAGGTTTTAGCCTGACCGTTTTCAGTCCGAGCCTTTCTTAACCCCGTCTGCTCATCATATTGGTAATCAATGACCCGCCCATCAGGGTAAGTAATTTTTTTGATTCGGCCTTGGTTATTTGAGCGTTTATAATACTCATACTCTGTTTTGGCTGCGGTTTTATAGTTATTAACGTTGGCATCTTGGTATTCCACATAGTTATTAGGGGCTACATGCCAGCCTTTACCGTGGTAACCATCGTAATAATATTCTTCTTTGTTGCCATTCGGGTCGGTGATGGTGATGCGATAATTATCCCACATTGCGGTGCCAGGTGGGTTATATGCATTCGATCCATTGTTAATGCCATCCGCTGCTTCAACGTAAAACGTCCACTTTCCTAATGGGTTTTCTACTGATGAAACGTATTTATCCTTAGGTTTATCTTCGGCTTGGAACTCGTCGTAACCTACCTTCGTCCAATAGCCTCCCATATCGGTGAGTTTGACCAGATTTTTGCTACTGTCGTATTCAAACGCTGCTTTACG
This sequence comes from Spartinivicinus poritis, assembly GCF_028858535.1. Taxonomy (NCBI): domain Bacteria; kingdom Pseudomonadati; phylum Pseudomonadota; class Gammaproteobacteria; order Oceanospirillales; family Zooshikellaceae; genus Spartinivicinus; species Spartinivicinus poritis. The sequence continues at coordinate 36,778 of NZ_JAPMOU010000029.1, read as the reverse complement.
TCCAAATGGGTCAGTGATTTGCGTGACTAACCCAAGCTCATTGTAAGTGAGGTTGGTTACTTGTCCTAAGGCATCAGTAATGGTGGTTAATTTAACATCATCGTTATAGTTAAACGTTAATTGCTGGCCGTACTTATCTTTAACCCCCACCATAAAGGTTTGCATGGAATCAGTGCTAACAGGCAAGTTATATTCATAGGTCAACCCGCCAGGTAGTTCTAACTCAAAATGGTGATCACTGATTTTACGCAGGGTATTAAAGACATTGTAAGGTGGGGCATAACTGCCATCTGCTTGAGGCACATAAGTGTGCTGGGCACCATCCGGCATCACAACCGTCGGTGATTTACCTGGATCAATCATGATGTATGAGCCGTAATTAAAGGTCCATTTATTACCAAACAGCTCATTTTTCGACACGCTGGTTTGCGAGTTATAGCTCAACTGTATTCTAACTTGCGGGCCAATTGCAGGCTTATACCAGAGTGGAACATCCTTCATGAACAGGTTCATTGAAACCATATCCACTTTCCAGATTGGAGCACCTTCTGGGCATTCTTTTGGTTCTTCTGGCTCTTCGTCCTCTGGTTCACCTGGGCCATCTTCTGGACGAGGGACACCACAACAGCCACCAAAAGTACTGGCCATTAATTCTTCTGATAAGGCTTCACCAGGCAGGTTATTGCCACCAAACACTAGTGTATTACCCGCCCATTCTGAATCAAATTCCGTTAAGGACTGGAAAAAACGCCGGTTCATTTGTGGGTCGTATAGCGTCACTTCGGTGTCAGTGACAGTTTCTAAAATCCAATAGTGACCCGCACTGTTACCAGAGCGATCAATTTGCACCACCGCCGGTAATGGAATACGACTTAAGTCGTCAATCGATAAGGCTCTTGCAGAGACGTCATAGCCATGCTTTTTAGCAAGATCCGTTAATTCAGCAACACTATGGCCTTTTAAGTCAGCCGGTTTAATGGCTAATACCTCTTTAGCTGCGGTGTTTTTACCATCTTTTTCTAAGAGATGGGCTAATGCACGAGTACCGCAATCTAATAAGGCTAAACGCTCCGATTGCTGACGTGATAAACGCTGAATCCAGTTAGCGGCGTACGTTCTAATCCGCCAGTCCACACTGGTTTGTTTTAATTCGCCAAATAATTTAATGGCATCTTCGATATTATTTTCGAGTACTTTTAATACCGCTAAACGACTTAACGCTTTATCACCTAACCAACGTGCCCCAACATAGTCTTGACTACGGTATTGACTAATTAATTGGGTAAAATGACTTGCGGCTTCTTTATAACGACCGTTATACCGAGCCTCGCAGCCCATATGTAAAACAGCTTCACCTGCCCAAGGGCTATTAGGATAACGTTCCTGGTATTGATCAAATAATTGATAAGCTTCTTTATAATCGTGTCGGTTCCACGCTTGAATTGCCGCGCCAAAATCTGAAAACATTGCCCGTACTTCATCATCAGGGTCTAATGACCGCTTGCGACGACGAGAGCGTGAAGGCTGGTCTTTATTTTCAGGATTAAAATTTAAAGGACTGGTAGGCACCAATTGACCACCTAACTGCCCGGCTTGCATTAATTCTTCACGAGTCGGTGTGCGTGATAAATCCAGTGGTTTAACTGTCAGCTCTACGGCTAAATCATCACTATTATTTGCAAAAAGTGATGTCGATAATAACGATAATAAAGCAAAGGCACCTGCCTTAAACGACAGGCGTTTCCTTATTTTAGTTGAAGGTGTTTTTTCCATTACATCCTCGGAAAACGATAAAAATAAATATAAATAAAACAGTCCAGGCAATACTCAATGAGTAAAGCCTGAAAAGAAAGGGTCATTAATTAGTGCTAGTTAGGTTCTTTAGGGTTAGTGCCAGCTTGAAACTCATCAAAATCTGACACACCATCTTCGTCAGAGTCTTGATTGAGATCATGGCCTAAAGTATCAAAGTAGTGGTATTCCCAACCATCAACCACACCATCTTGGTCGTGATCTACTTGCCCAGGAATAAATAAATTGTCTATCCAAACCGTATCTTCACCTGAAACACCATTGTAGTCTTTACTATAGGTCCAGGTTAACTCATGCTTTCCTGATGAAACTAAAAATTCCACATGACGATACTCAGTCTGTCCACTCCATTTACCAACTTCTTGACCATCGATATAAAAGCGTAAGCGATCCGAACCTTCGGAACTGGTGGCTACTTCAAAAGACACTAATCCACCCACTGAGTGTATAGTGGTAGACACGGTCATTTGTTGGTTGGGACCAATCCCTGTCGCAGACCAAGCGGTACTGTCTTCTTTGCCTTTCCCTTCTGCACGTTGCCAACGGCCAGAGCCACTATAACGCCAGAAATAGCCACCCAAAGTGTCCTCTTCAAAATCAATTAATACTTTTGATTTTATACTGCTTTTGTCTTGGGGGTCTGTGCCAGCAACATACTCTTCTTCATTTAATGCGCCGTCATGATCCGCATCCGCTTTATGGTCTTGGACTAAGGGATTTAAACGATTTGCTATCTCCCACCCGTCGGGCATCCCATCCTGATCTGTATCATTGCTCTTTGGGCTCGTTAAGTATTGGGCTTCTTCAACATCTGTTAATAAATCACCATCACTATCTAACGCAGGGTCATAGGTTTTAAAGTCCGTTTCAATATTATCAAAATAGGTATATTCCCAACCATCAACCACGCCATCCTGGTCGTGGTCTACTTGCCCAGGAATAAATAAATTGTCTATCCAAACCGTATCTTCACCTGAAACACCATTGTAGTCTTTACTATAGGTCCAGGTTAACTCATGCTTTCCTGATGAAACTAAAAATTCCACATGACGATACTCAGTCTGTCCACTCCATTTACCAACTTCTTGACCATCGATATAAAAGCGTAAGCGATCCGAACCTTCGGAACTGGTGGCTACTTCAAAAGACACTAATCCACCCACTGAGTGTATAGTGGTAGACACGGTCATTTGTTGGTTGGGACCAATCCCTGTCGCAGACCAAGCGGTACTGTCTTCTTTGCCTTTCCCTTCTGCACGTTGCCAACGGCCAGAGCCACTATAACGCCAGAAGTAACCGCCTAAAGTTCCATTTTCAAAGTCTGTGGCTTGAAAAATATAATTACTACTTTCAGATATTGCTTGTTTTTTATCTTTTGCAACAATTTTCCACTGATAGGCTTTATCAGCTGATAACCTACTAGTTAAAACATAACTGTTGTCTTTAATGTTTTCAGCAACTTTTGAAAGTGGTTTTCCAACTTCACTGAAATAAACATCATATCCAGCTATATAATCATCAGGGTCTGGATCGGTTGATGCTTGCCAAGCCAAAGTATAGGCTTCTAAGCTAGTCGTTTGATCATTTTTATGAAGTGCTGGTATAGGAATAGAAGGTGGATTATTTATTGTTGTTAGTTTAATAACGTCTGTTTCAGCTACTACTGTATTATGTTGATCCCTTGCTATAACTTTCCAATAATAATCAGTACCTGAATTCAAATACTCAAGCCTTAATTCCGTCGCAGTTAACCCCTTGCGATAAATTTTAGGTGGATTTTCTTGGCTTAAGTATAAATCATATACAACAGGTGTATTAACTTCGCCAATATTCCAGCTTAAAATGGGGCTATCTGGATTAACTGGTTTATTGAGTGCTTCAGGATACGTTATCGCTAAATCAGGCTTTTGATAACTTGTCTGATCAGGCAGTACATATTTTATTAACTGATTACCCATTGTGTCGTATACATAATCATGCGACGAGGTGTTATCTAGTGTTGAGTTAGTCAGCCGCCCATTATCATCGTAGCTATAAGCCTGTTGTATAAGGCGCCACCATTCCTATGGTTGACGTTAAAACGAACAAAGAGAGCTGTTTTTTCATCTACTTCCCGTTAATAACTGCTTCTTTTACTGCGTTACTCTTTTAGATTTGCCTATATCAGTAACAAAATTTCATACAAAATCAGGCTAAATAAACGGCAGTTGTATAAAATGTAGTGATTATAATGGTATTGATATCACAATGGGAAGGTGAAATTCTTCACTAATTATGGTGATTATTTATTGCTCAGCGATATTGGTGCTAAAATGCTCGCTAAAGGGATAGGCCTCAAATGAAGCTAACAATAAAGTACAGCAAATGCCTTACACTGCTTATAGTTAATATCGCCTATTCAACTGCTAAATCTCTCTATTACGCTGCTTACCTCAAATCAGTAGCCGTTTATCGTTGAGTAGTTTTTAATCCAGTCTTTTAAGTGATAACAATCTTGAAAAAAATGATACAGATCACCTCTATAATCTGCTACAGATTTATTTTTATTATTTTTCACCCTATCAAGTGACCGCTTAACTCTTTCAAGCTGCTCTCGAGGATCATTCATCTTTTTTCTCTATTTTATTAATCTTTACCTATAGATTAGCTTACCCCTTTTATTATTCACCAACACTTGTGTAAACTCCTGTCAATAACAACTCACAATCCAATCAAAAAGGCGATGATTCTATACTCTTCGCGAATGATTTTTAGGCTTTGTTACCATCACTCTTCACCCCAGTCATTTAGTTTATATCTAAACTCCTGGGGCTTCATCGCTCGGTGGCCTCGCCTAAATAATCCTTCGCTGTGAGTATATACCACTTAATTTTCACACCTAAAAATGATTCATGATGGGTATACTACAAAACATCGCCTTTTAAATGGTTACCTAGAGCCTGTTAATGCTATATTACACCTACTGTTGTCTACCCTCAGTTAGCAGCATCAAAACGATCCAGGTTCATGACTTTGGTCCAGGTGGCCACAAAGTCTTTGACAAACTTTTCTTGTGAATCTGCTGTGGCATAAACTTCTGCTAATGCACGCAGCTGTGAGTTTGAGCCAAAGATTAAATCGACACGAGTGCCAGTCCACTTTACGTCACCTGTCTTGCGGTTGCGACCTTCAAATAAACTGTCGTCTTTTGATATGGACTTCCAGGTGGTTCCCATATCTAGCAGGTTGACGAAAAAGTCGTTAGTTAAAGTTTCGGGCCGATCAGTGAAAACACCATGTTTAGTTTGTCCTGTATTAGTATTCAAGACCCGCATCCCCCCTACCAACACTGTCATTTCAGGTGCAGTTAGGGTTAATAATTGGGCCTTATCTACTAACAGTTCTTCAGCAGAAACACTGTAACTGCCTTTTTGGTAATTGCGGAAACCATCTGCAATAGGTTCCAATACAGCAAAAGACACTACATCAGTTTGTTGCTGAGAGGCATCCATTCGGCCTGGAGTGAATGGAACAGTAATGTTTTGACCAGCATCCTTAGCGGCCTTCTCTACCGCCGCGCAACCACCTAAAACAATCAAATCTGCTAACGAGATTTTTTTGTTACCTGATTGGGCACCGTTAAATTCGGATTGAATATTCTCTAGCACATTGAGCACTTTAGATAATTGCGCAGGTTCGTTTGCTTCCCACTCTTTTTGAGGGGCTAACCGAACCCGTGCACCGTTGGCGCCGCCACGCATATCAGAACCACGGAATGTAGAGGCCGATGCCCAGGCAGCAAATACCAACTCAGAAACCTTGAGACCCGAATCCAGAATTTTGCCTTTAAGGGCAGCGATGTCTTTATCGTCAACTAAATCGTGGCCCACTGCGGGAATAGGGTCTTGCCAGATCAGCTCTTCGTCAGGTACTTCATTACCCAAATAGCGTGCCCGTGGCCCCATATCTCGATGAGTCAGCTTATACCAAGCTCTGGCAAAAGCATCAGCAAAAGCTTCTGGGTCTTTTTGAAAGCGCCTGGCAATGGGCTCGTAAATAGGGTCCATTTTTAATGACAGGTCAGCCGTCGTCATGATGGGGGCATGCCGTTTAGCTGAATCATGGGCATCTGGCACTAGATCAGCCGCCGCACCGCCTTTGGGTACCCATTGATGGGCACCTGCTGGGCTTTTGGTTAACTCCCAGTCATAGCCAAACAAAATATCAAAGTAGTCGTTGTCCCATTTAATAGGGTTGGCAGTCCAGGCCCCTTCAATGCCGCTGGTGGTGGTATCTTCACCTTTACCTGTACCGTGGCTGTTTTTCCAACCCAGTCCCTGCTCTTCAATACTGGCACCTTCTGGCTCTGGACCAACGAGCGCAGGATCACCTGCACCATGACACTTACCAAAGGTATGCCCACCAGCAACCAGGGCTACCGTTTCTTCATCATTCATTGCCATCCGGCCAAAGGTTTCACGAACATCAATACCAGATGCCACAGGGTCTGGATTGCCATTTGGGCCTTCAGGGTTAACGTAAATTAACCCCATTTGCACCGCAGCTAATGGGTTTTCCAAGTCTCGTTTACCAGAATAGCGTTTGTCATCCAACCACTCTGATTCGTTACCCCAGTAGATATCTTGCTCAGGCTCCCAGACATCTTCACGGCCACCAGCAAAACCAAAGGTTTTGAAGCCCATAGACTCAAGGGCACAATTACCTGCCAAAATCATCAAGTCTGCCCAAGAAATTTTCCTGCCGTATTTTTGCTTGATAGGCCATAGCAACATTCTGGCTTTATCTAGATTACCGTTGTCTGGCCAGCTATTGATTGGCGCAAAACGTTGATTGCCAGTACCTGCGCCACCACGGCCATCACCCGTACGATAGGTGCCTGCACTGTGCCATGCCATACGAATAAATAAAGGCCCATAATGACCATAGTCAGCTGGCCACCAATCTTGTGAGTCAGTCATTAAGGTGTACAGGTCTTTTTTGACCGCTTGAAGGTCTAAACTTTTGAACTCTTTTGCGTAATCAAAATCCTTATCCATCGGGTCAGCCAAGGAAGAATGTTGACGCAAAATTTCCAGACGAAGTTGATTAGGCCACCAATCCCGGTTCGAGGTACCACTACCTGCCGCGTGATTGAAAGGGCACTTGCCAGTGTTAGTCATAATTCGCTCCCCACTTTGTCATGTTATCGCTACTTATGAGTGTTGATGACAATAACCACACTTACCAATTGGGATTAGCTTTTGGCACGATATAGGATATTAATCGCTCTATTTAAATACTTGGCATGTATGTTTCCATGAGCCTGACTGACACTGCATCCAATTTCAGAGTAGCTTGAAGACTAAGCAGCTGGTAATAGATTCAATCCTTTTATTTTTCTAGCGTTCATCAAATTAGGGGAATTTAATGATTTATTATTTAGAAGCTTCCTAAAGACCATCTTCTATCTGCATTTAGGCACTTCATTGTTTGGGGTAGGAATATAGGCTACATATCCAAAATAATTAGTGCTGGATTGCTTTAAAACCTTCATCAAATATCTGCTTAACTTCTTGACCTCTTTCTGTCTTAGGAAATAAAACATAGTAATGGAAAACTTTACTTGGTTTGTTAGATACCTCTATTTCACCCTGCTTACTTTTATCTAGTGTAGAATTTATAGCATCAATCCCTACCTTCAAATTGGCTTCAAATATATCAGCCCTGCTACTAACAATCATATTTAAGGCTTGCTTTTCCGTTTTAACTCTTTCAATCGTTATACCTTCATCTTCAAGGTACTGGTAGTTATACCCTAAAATTCCAACAAACCTATATTTTTTAAGATCAGCAATTTCATTCCAGGTTATTGTCCTACCTTTTTTGTAAAATAAGTGAGCAGACTCTGTAAGTATGGGCTGTTCTGAAAATAAAAATTTTTTCTCCCTATCTTTGTTCCTTGACCAACCAGGCGTCGCATCAAGATCTCCTTTACTAGTCATAAACATGACTCGTTTCCAAGGCAACCATTGAAAGTCCACCTTAACTCCTTTTGTTGCGAAAGCAGACTTCACAGTTTTACTAATAATGCCATTCTCCGGTAGCCCTTGCCCAACAAATGGCGCCCACTCATCAACACCAACGAGCACTGATTTCATTTCACTTGCAAAAACGTTAACGGTAACGGCATAGATTATTAAATATTTTTTCAGCAACATAAGTTTACACTTAGCTATTTACCAACCCACGTACTACTGAAATTAATGAAAATTGTAGCTCAGTTACTATCACCCTTCAGTATAAAGGGGGGAACTAAGACTCATCCTCAACCGCACTACCCTCACAATCATCGTCTGATTTTAATGAACAATCTTCTTCAGCCAGCTTTGGCTTTAAATCAGTAGCCTGTTCGTGAACATTTTGATCAATCGTTAAACTGTGATCCCTAATCTCTCGATAGGAATCATGAGGGTCTGCTACTATTATAGGAGATAAGAATGCAAGCGCGATTAATAATATTACTGCTTTCATTTGCTTCAGCCTTATATTCGTTTGTGTTGCAGCTAAATTTACCCACTCGCGATAGCAAAATAAATAATAGATATTCAAACATATTGTATGCATAATTCGAACAATGAAATACGATAAACTTAAATACCTAAAACAGTTTGCTATGTTTGCAGTGGTTGCTGAAGAGGCATCTTTTACTCAAGCTGCGGATAGACTTGGGCTTGGTAAAGCGCATGTCAGTGATCAAATACAACGGTTAGAAAAAACACTAAACGTACAGCTGCTAAACCGAAGCACCCGATCAGTGGCGTTAACAACCGCAGGCAAACGACTACTATCTCATTGTCAGCAGCTTAATCAGTTGGGTGAAGAGATATTCCAGCTTGTCGAAAACTCAAAACATATTCCTACAGGCCGGTTAAGGGTTACAGCAAAAAACGACATGTGTTTGGAGTTACTTCCTGGCATTATTCATAAATTTGAATCAACTTATTCAGATGTAAGCATTGATTTGATTGCCAGTGATGAATTAGCAGACCTTGAAAGGAATAATATTGACGTAGCCGTTCGAATAGGTTTGACAAAAGACTGGCCCTATTATGGAAGCCACATTACTGAGGCAGAAGCAGTCATTGTTGCAAGCAGAGACTATATTAATCGTGTTGGCCAGCCTACTTCTCTTGAAGAATTAGCAAAAATGGATTGGATAACCACAAGCTCAATGGCCAACTTTCAATGGCTATTAACTGGGCCAGATGGCAAGCAGTATGAGATGAGTATAAAAGAAAAAGCATCAACAAATTCATCTGCTGTCGCCTATCAAATGATGAAAAGTGGGCTCGGTATTACAGCAACCCCTGAAGTTATTGCTAAAACAGATATCAACAATGGAAGTGTTATTAAATTACTACCGGATTATAGTCTTCCTAAAATACATGTTTATGCACTTTATAGTGAACGGTATCCAGCTGCCAAAATAAAAGTATTTATAAACTTTATTCGAGAACAGCTAAAGCCTTTATTTAAATAAACCTTATCAAACGGCCAATATAGATTAGCCGCTAGGTTTCAATCATTTATCTATATAACCTCTAATCACTATTAGAGGTACCCTTAGCTGATTACAGTCAGTTCATTCATTGAAAAGTCTTTTATTTTACCTTCTGTTGCAGCGATATAGTTAATTAAATGAGCTTTTTTCATATGCTCCTGAAATAAAGCTTCGTTTTCCCATACTTCATAGAAGAAGAATAGTGATGGGTTGCTATTATCCTGATGTAATTGATACTGTACTGAACCTGGATCTTGACGAGATGGTTCAATTAGCTTTAATAATTCTTGTTTAACAAACTCTGCATGTTCAGGAAATGCTTCTATTTTGGCAATAATGATCAGTTTATTCACTGGATTTTCCCTTTTTATATACAAAGGCTATACCCTTAACATGAGGGGTATATGTAAAGATAATAACCGTATAATACAGAAAGTAGACGTCATATATACGCTTCTGTTTGACTATAAGCATAGGCGTCCCAGATACAGATAACATATTCCTTAGCCATTTTGCAATTTAGTTTACATTTATATTCAAAATACTAGTCAAACACCCATTTGAGCAATGCATCGGTTTGAAATACAATCCTAAATAATTTTTTATCTATAAAATAACAGCTAAAAAAGATATTTTTTCACAAGTAAGTGCCATAAGTTATGTTTAATACCATTCTAATTATTATTTTTATGACTCAAATAACACATAAGTTATCAGACACTAGCTCCAAAATTGTAAGCACAGAACAAATACAACAAGCTGCAATAGGAAATATATATAAAGGATATGAGCTAACATTAGAACAAAACAATAGTGCTAAGCAATTTTTTGTAGATAAAACTAATAATATAAATGCGCATGAGTTGAAATCACAAGATACTTCCAACCGTAAACTATCATTACCTGTACTTTTTCAAAATAAGACCAAGCTACTATTCAGCCAAGCCATTCAAGACGTTGTAAATACAGTAAATACCGTTTTGGCAATTCGAGCTCCAAATATACACTCCATAGGCCTTTTACTTGAAGGTTATGCATCAAAAAACTTTCTTAACAAGGCAAAATCGAGTAATGGAGGACCTACCGCAGGTTTTGTCGTAGACAACCCTAAGCTTAGCAAAGTAAGGTGCCATGGAGAAAAAGCTCTCAAAAAACAACAGTCACTAATAAATGATGCTATTAATGAAGGAGCAAAGCGAATTCAACTAGAACTTTCCAACGAACGGGTTGAGTATTTAGTAGAAGAAAAACTAATCGAAATTATTTCTCATAATGGCTCAACACCAATTATTAAAGGCTTTTATGGTGAAAATGACCATGAGTATTTTCAATTACAAAAAACGGAAGATAATACCTGGGCACTTTTTCATCTGCCAGATTTTAAATCACTAGAAAACCCAGGTAAATCTACTCCAGTAAGGGGCTTAACCAACCCACCTGTACCAGGAGTAACAGAGCCTGTCGGAGCCAAAGCAGCAGTTACCGCGGACTATGACCTATTTGGGATTTGGCCAACCATAAACCAAAGTAATAACAAAAGGCCATTAAATACAGTCCCTCGACCACTCAGAGGCCAAGTGGCTAGTAATTATGTCAAACACTTAGAACAACAAGGTACAACCATTAAAAAAGACTCAACAATCGAAGCAGATCCAATAGTCAAAGAAGACCAATACATGGGTAATATCCATACCTATGGCAAGCATATTATTAAACAACTTAATCAAGCCATTCAGTTGGCTGGTTACCAAGGCGGCCACTTATTCCATCATAATGATGAATCAGGTAACCCCTTCAGTCCCGGCCAGGACTATCCTATTGTAATATTTATCCCTAAACATCAACAGCCTTATTTAGTGAGTAATGATGAGGAGCTACAAGCTGCTTACAAATTACTGGAGACACGCGGCTTCTATGTTGAGAAAAACCCGGCATTTATGTTTAAACATAGCGATACCCTTCACGAATGATTTGGGTATCTTATTTTTAAATGGACATGGTATATATAAAAATGATGATAGTTTACTCGTCACTCAGAAAATAGGATACACCACAATAGCTAAAACCATTATGGAGTATCCTACTAAAAATAACCCTTAATATTACCGCTAGCCAGTTAAAAAGTGTAACCTACACTCAAACCAGCAAAATTTTGCCCGCTATTATCATCAGTAATGCCCGCATTAGAAAAATGTCTGGCATAGAGTTCCATAGCTATACCGCTATCAAAACGGTAGCCAAGGGCAAGTCGTTCACCAAAGGTAAATTTAGAGCCAATCCGGTTAGTTTTTTTCTCTTTTAAGTAAATACCTAAACCAACCGACAGGTATGTATTAGTACCACTAAGAAGCGCTACATCTTTCGAGATACCAATCATTCCAAGATCGTACTGACTCAAGTTATCAACTTGTTGGGTACTTTTTGGCTTACCATTTACTTTATTATCTCTACCTTTAAATGCATTAACCTCCAAGTTATTTCTTGCAGGCAAGCCAAAGAAGAAGCTACCTGGTTGGCTATAAGTAATACCACCAAAAAAAAGGTTCTCAAACTGGTCTTTACTTCTAAAGCTTTTGCCACCGTGTATCATAATTTGATGCTTGTTATCACCAAACATAGGATTATGAGAAACATTATCATCAGCAACTATAGGCATTGCAATGACTAGAGCAAGACAAGTGGCAGGTACTGTAGTTTTCTTAAAATGAATAGACTTCATAACTACCTATCAATTAACTTAAATATCAATGGAGTTGTTTGCTTAAGTAAGCAAGCCAACATGAACAAGGTGATTATAAGAAAGTCAAATATTAATTTAAATCACTGATTTGTATAGCTACAATTGGTTATTATGTGATGCCTTAGGTAATTTGTAATGTAAAGGCTCAATAATACTTCTTACAACCTCCTCAAAATACTATGAATGCAAAAATAATAAGAGGTCAACGCTATTAAGTGGACACGCGAGAAAGGTAAAATTATTTGCTCTTTATCTTTACAATCTTTACTTTTATGTTCCTTATCTTTCATTTCAACTGTTTTATTTCAGTATGCAAACCCATTGATTTCTGAGGGCCACATCATGTCCCCTCGACATAGATAGGCATATAAGTGTCGCCTACACACTATAATGCAAATATCGTCTATTCAGTCACCCTAGTAAGATACTCTCATCCAATTGAAAGGTGTCACCTTTTCAAATGTGGGGAGAAAATGCTATTTCATACTGCAGAAGGGATACAGTAAAGTAGGCCCTTCTATCTAATTTAAGGGTAATTAGACCTTGTCAGACAATAAGTCACAATTTATCCCAAGCTGAACCTAGGAAAAGCCAAAAATTCATAGCGCCGATGGATGGTAACATTATATTTAAAGAGCTTTGTTACTATTGGGTAGACCTGAGAAGCACTGCAACCTACTGCTAGCAGCATAATGGCGATCAAGGCATAAATAAATAGTGCCTTTCTTTCTTCATTTTGCTTAATTTAAGTTTGAAAATCCTTAAGAAGATCGATAAATCTTTACACTGAAGCATTTTTTAGTGTTGTTTCTTGACGAAAATCAGAATATCAATAAAGGAGCTTTTTTTACTGAAATGGTGAAAATTTAATTTTATATATAAACTCCTATTGTAGGTCAATTAAATTTACACAGCCTTACATTAAAGGTTTTAGTAAAGCAATAAAGTTTAAAATAGTATCTTGTGCAACAATTTGATGTATGTAATAATTTTGAACTTTAAAACCAAGTTAGACTCTATAAGTTGCTTTTGATATTTTTTTAGTATTTAAATTTATTCACGATAGTAATTTAATAAACTAACTGAGTAACTGCATTATGAAGTATGATACTCCTGAGAGTTCAACTGTAAAAAAACTTTTGAAGATTATATTAGACATTCATGGTATAAGTCTATTGAAATAACTGCTTAATATAACTTGTATTTCTAATTAACCCAATACTAACAGTATTTTAGGATATTATTGCGCTTATCAAATACTGATATAGGATAACCCTATTTAGCTAAAAGGCTAAATAAGGCGGTATTATGCGTCATTTTCCAGCCTTGACTAATGCTGCTAAAAATTAGCCGCCAATTTTACTTAATTAATTTAAGAGTGATTATGAAGAAATATATTAATTTACTATTAATTAGTTGTTGTGTGTCAGCTTTTACATTACAAGCCGAGCCAACAATGACTATAGATTCAGACCCCGCCAACCAGACTTTGGATCCAACTATCGAGGCCATTAAATCAGATGGCAATCAAGTCAATATTTCTCTTAACAACCCAATGTCATTTCCTATTCTAAGCCAACGTTACGAGCTTAATATAGGCGATAGTAAATTCTTTAAAAGTTTCTATAAAAATGGCAATCTCAATAAGTTAACGTTTATTTTATCTTTAGAAGAGTTCAATGGATTAGCTGACGACTCTATCGTCACTATTACTAATGGTTTGGTAAATTATCCACTAGGAACCTTAAATAAAAGCATTTTAATACACACAAAATAGAGAGCCTATTTATTTTTTTCTCCATAAGTTTACCCGTATAAATGTAAGACAGTATTTATTAAGGCAGTTTAACGAAATCATTAAGATATAACATATGCTTAAATTAAAATATACATATTATATAAAAGTTGTATTGGCTCCACTATTTATAAGCACTACAATTAGTAATCTTTCTTTAGCTACCGAGCAAAATAACTATGACCCAGGAGAAAAAGGTGAATTTAATAATATTGCCACTTATGAATATAAAATAATCGATAAGGAAGCCAACAATAACGATCCAAATAATCCATTTAAACCATTCGACTTTGATGATTATATTGATGTAGAAGGAGTAAAGTATTCCCCCTATGTAGAGGTTGAAGGCGTTACCTATTTCCCTGAAGGTCAATCAAATTTACCCGTTATCGTGTTATTACACGGACGTCATGTTACATGTTATAACATAGAAAATAATAAGGCTGAAATGCGCTGGCCATGTAAAGAAGATCAGTCTTCAATTCCAAGCTATAAAGGCTATGAATATTTAGGAAAGCATTTAGCGAGTCAGGGTTATTTTGTTGTTTCAATCAGTGCTAATGGTATTAATGCAATAGAGGATTTTAGAGACTTTGAAAAGCCAAATTACACTAAGCCTCCCCTAGCAAATTCTAAAGCAGGTAAATCAGCCAGAGCACGTTTAATTAATCATCACCTTAATTTATTATGGGCTGCTCATACTTATGGAACTAATACAAAGTTAGGTAATTCAGACAAGGCTAATGAATTAGCAGGTAAAATTGAGGGCCGACTTGACTTTCAGCGTATCGGATTAATGGGACACTCTCGCGGTGGAGAGGGTGTGCTTGACTATGCAAAGTTCAATGCCGTTAAAAATGATATTTTCAATGTACGCAGTGTCTTACTGATTGGTTCAACTAATACCCACAATATGTCTCTTACTAATGCAAGTTTGGGCTCAATACTTCCCTATTGTGATGGCGATGTTAAAAATTTGGAAAGTGCACGGATATTTGACAAAACTATCAAAGTAAATAGTAATAACCCTCACTATCAATGGACATTTATGGGAGGCAACCATAATTATTTCAATACTACTTGGTCACCAGGGTTATTTAGCGCAGGAACACAAGATGATTGGGTTGGAGGCTTATATTTAAAGATCGAAAGTGTGTTCACTCCATTATCAGAAATTAAATACATTCTCGACCCACATTGCGGTGGATATGCAGCAGACAAAGATTCTAAAGAATTTGATTATTATCCATTTTCATATTCTGGTGCTAATTTCCTATCTCAATACGATGCTAAACGTGAAAGTAATGGACTTAAGTCATTTACATCCATAATAGTAGCAATGCCTAAATCTCGATTTTCAGAAGCCAAGACTCAAAATGCTGCAAAGGCTTATACATCTGCATTCTTCCATGATAGCTTGAAAGAGCTTAACCAGGAGGATAACCTAATGAATCGAGCATATCTCATTGGTAAAAAAAATGAATCAGCTGAAACTCAGATTCCACCATCATCACAATTAAATACAAATGAAATCAAGTTCGCATTTCAATTAGAAAATAGCGAAATGTTAAAAGTTAACATAAACAATGTAGGTGATAGTAATGCCATAAATTGCACTCTTCTCAAATCAACTACCTCTTATAATGATGACGAATCAAAAAGAAATCCTGATTACACTACTGACAAACTTAAAGAAAACAACTATTGTCACCCCTCCATACCTAGCCCTCATACAAGAGCTTATTATAATGATGATAAAACAGCAATAATATTCGAATCTAATTTAAGCCTTAGATTACAGTCTTCTGGATCAACTGAATTGAGTCTTAGAAATGTAAAAGATATCAGCCAAAGTGATACACTAAGTTTCAGAGTATACTCTGTCAACAAAAGTGTGGTTCCAGAAATTTCTGTTCAACTGCTAGATGCATATGGAAATGCAAGCCATCAAGTGTCTATAGATAATCCAGAAGTTCTTAATGCTCTACCTGGTAACTCTAAACAATCTATGGGTATCTTGCCAAGAGCACTGCTACATACGGCAACCGTTAAACTTAGTAAGTTTAATAATGTTGATTTGAGCCAAGTAACCACATTACGCTTAATATATAATACTGGTAAAGGCAATGTACTTGACATTGCAGATATAACTTTTTCTAAAACCGACTAGGTCATATACATTAATAAATCACTAGTATCTACTTTCATGCTTCCTGCTATTAACAATAGTAGGAGCATTTTTTTACTCTAAAAAATAATCCCTATACTGCTCGCAATTCTAATTTTTTAGCTATGTACAGGACAAAACTCTCAGTAAGTGCAGAAATTCCCGTAACCCCGACTTTTTAGGCAGCCAAATAATGATTCAATTGACCATCTGATGGTATAACGTTTAATTGCTGTTTGTGGTTGGGCATGAGTAGCACTAAGAAATGATTCCAACTCAAGTGGGTTAATTGTATGCTTCTTTCAAGTGTATGTTACTGTTTTTTTCGATGTATTGAATTTCAATACTTAATGTATATGATTTTATACAGACCATAGAGACTTCACATGAGTAATATTGCTATTCAGAGAACTATCAATGACTGTGTAGTGTGTATGAACCAGTTTGAGGTGTTCAGGCTCGTGTCCCTTCGGTAGGCGTACTGTAGCGTAGCTATGTTTATGGCTCAGCACCGTCAGAGAAAACACTCACCTAATGGTTACTTAGCACCACTTATATATCTTGTTGTGGCTGACTAAAAATTTTCGAAAAACTGTTGCCAGATTATACTCCCTAAATCCCCGACAGCCTATAGAAGTCACGTACACTCATAAAGGGGATACAATCACTCAGCTTATACATAGCTAAAAACTGATTGCTTATTCTACTAAAAACTATGTTCTTTATAGTGGAAAATTACCAATAGTAGACTATAAATATAGTGTTACTCATAGCAAATAGAAGTTGCATGCAGTGTCTATAAACAAGTCGATTAAATATTATATTTTTGGTTTATTTTTCTCTGCAATTGTTACAGGCACAGAGCAATATGACCAATTAATATCAACAAGTGGATTATGTCTTACCAGTGTTGATATATATTATCCTCTAGAGCTTCAAGAGTGCCGTAATGATGGTTTGCAGCGCTGGCGTATACGATCAGATAATGCTATTCAGAATGAATTAAACTTTAAAAGGTGTCTAAGTACTGGTACTTGGAATATCATTGGAATGAGTTGTGATAATCAAGAAAAATGGAAATCATCTAAAGGCACTCTCCACTTATTAAAATCATCCAATAAAAACATACTAACCGACTTAGTATTAGTCTCAGGTTATAACCCTTTTTCCTATAAAGCTAATATCACTCAAGGGAGATTAGACATTACTGCTGAGATAGGGCTAGGCCAAGAAAAGTGGATTTGGGGCTCTCAACGAAAAAACTGGCTATCCATTGATTTCTTTCAGGACTATGTGCTTAATGAGCCAGGAAAACATTTTCAAGGTTTTCAGAAGTTAAATCAAAGTTTCATAGATCAGTTTTTATTATCTATTGATAAAGATAAGCATTTAAATCAACGCTCCCCCTGGCTTTGGCAAGAGAAAGATAATCCTGATAAAAAAGATAGTTATACTTGCATTTGCCCAATTGGTGTTAAGCTTTGTAATACTGGCAAACCCTATGGCAAGGAAGGTGACAACTTTTATAATATATTAAACACACATGATTTTTTGATTCAAATTGAAGGCGCGCGCGACAACAAGCAAGTAATCAGCCTATGGGAGTGTCAACCATCTACTTTCAAAGTATTTAAGCAAAAGCTTGAAATAGATTTTTTATATAGAAAAGCAGCAAGTTATGGTAATACAGAAAAAGCTATTGAGTTGTTAGAAAATATTCTATTAACAGATATCAAACACTTTTCTACCTGGCGGCGGTTATGCTTTATTTCAACCTCAAGTGATGCCTGTGATGAAGCCCTAAAAATAAAACCTGACGACCCTATCAGTTGGTTAGGTAAAGGAATTCAATTGCGTAAGCAAGGTGAGTTTAATAAAGCACTAGACGCTTACGATAAAGCTTTAACATTAGATCAAACCAATTATTATATTTGGTTCGAAAAAGCTGTAACCCTATTATTCAAAAAACAATATTCTGATTCACTGAACATGCTAGATAGCGCACTTAAACTATCCAAAGATAACAGCTTTATTTGGTATTGGAAGGGGTTCGTACATAAACTAAACAAATCACCTGAAAAAGCCCGTCTTGCATTTAAACAATCATTTCAAATTGACCCTACCAATGATGCGGCCAAATATTATCTAGGGCAACTCTAAATATTAAACCGCTCTTTCGCATCTACGCACCACCAGATTTAGACAATGAACTCTGATAGCAGTAATCACTGATATTGACAACTCAGGAAGTGAGCTACCTATTGTAACCAATATCGAGTCGGTACCGAAATATTTTTGCAACTCCTATCAGATGAACCTGTGAACCGACAATTAATAACAGTAAGTCTAAACCATCACTCATGAAAGCCAGCCAAACTATACCCTTCACGAATGATTTCTAGGTTTTGTTATGACCACCATCGAGGGTGAGAGTGCAGGAGCATTTAGCTGTCTTCGCTCCTCATCTCAATCACCTATTATTATAGGCTCATGTGGCCTCGTCATTTGATGGCCTCACCTAAAAACCATTCGTTATTGGCTATAGTACTGACAAATTGAACTTCACTAAAATATAACCTACTCTATTAGTTGTATATAGACTTATCTTTGATAGGTAAAATTTGTAATAAAAATACTACATTGGTATAGTGATTATAGGCTAATCCACGACATATTTCGTTTGCTGAAGCTTCACCAAACATAAAAAAGGACAGACCTATAAAACAACCATTAAATTATCTGACTGAGTGCAGTATGATATGCAGCAGATTACAGAACCAAAAAAGGTAACAAAATTGCCAACGATAATGACCATTGTAACTGTCATTATCTTGCTTATATTTATACAAAAACTCAGTAACCAAAATTCAACATGGATTGAACAGACATCTAACGATAATAACTTTTATCCTATAAATTTTCTTCAAGAACTTAAAAATAAAGTTAATTTCATTGATATAGATATAGACCTTATTAAACAAACAAAAAACAACCTTAAATTTAAAATACAATACAAAAAACCAGGGTTATTAGCAGACTCCGTTGTACTTAGTCATATTAAAGCTGTTACTAATACTGCTATTAACATATTAATAGAAAACAAAATCAATCCATACAATAATAAAATTGCAATTGATGTAGCCGCAGAATCTCCATCCTCCTCAATCTCATCAGCACACCAAGACTCGCCCCCTTTTAGGTACAATTTTATACGTTACGGTTACTCCCCTCGCTATCCTACAGACTTATTTACTACTATTAAAAGTCAAGTATCAAAACTGACTGGTGAGTTAAATATGATTGAAATGGCAAAGGATAGATTGAGCTTTCAGCTATTATTAAATAACTCTAAGGCACTAACTCCCTATAAAATCAAAAAAGAAACCAAGCGCATCCTCAACTTAATTTTACAGACGCTTAGTATTTATAATATTAATTACAAAGGCAACACTAATGGTATAGGTGGCATTCATATTAAAGTTAAATCTTTTGTACCTCAACAACATGACAATAATACTGAAACCACCATAGTTTATGGTATAGCATATTACAATCCAGGCAAAAAAAGAGTCATATGGACTGATAGTTATCACTTGTCTTATATGCTTGACTAATATAAAAAGCCCTAGGAATAAGTTGCTTCAATCAATTGCTGAAAAATACGAGGCCATTTCGGACCAAGCAACTTCTCTTTAACGCTATTCCACTCTTTTCTCTGGTGACCAAAGGCAAATTTAAGCGCTTCTTTCTCCTCCATTGATGGCGAATAAATTTTGACACCCTTTTGGGAAAACCTCTGTCGGCAGTTGTTATAGGAGCGCTGATACAAGAGCAACTGTTTATGCCTGATTTCTTCAATAGCATCAAGAAAGGCAATCCTAGTGGTTTTATCGAGTGCCTGTATAAAATGATTATTGGCGATAGCTACCCAACCGTCGTGTACAGATTCTATTTCGGTAATCACGCCAATTTCTCTGTGTAGCTCGTCTGGGCCAGAATAAAGGCCTATAACTGAAGGATCCAATGCATCGTAACGATTAAGGCGAGCCGTTCTTGCAGCGAGCCCCCACAGGATTGATGTAGGCTTTGCCCCTGCCATTTGATAAAAGTGCAACAAGGATTCCGATGCGGGAACCCGGAATCTCACGCCACTAAAGTCCTCCGGCGATTTAATAGCTTTACCATAAATGCGGGTAGAGGATGCTGTCCTGGAGCCCACTACATAATGAAAGAGCACTGTCATATGGACTGCTTGGGATAATACATACTGCTGCCAAGCTTTGGAGTTCACCAGGCGCTGGTATCTTTCTGCACTGGCACACCAGAATGGAATATTGATAATGTCCATGGCTGGAGCTCGAGGTGTGAGATTGGATATGGATAACAGGGCGCCCTGTACTTGTCCATAAATCACGCTGCTTGACAGTGCACTACCAATACCAAAACTGCCACCATCATGGATGGCAACATAAACCTGATTGTGAGTATATTGCTCAATGAGTTGCTTGATCTCATCGTGAGCATGAGGCGTTGTAAGATGTTTATCGCTAATGTAAGGGGATGCAAAATTAAAGATATACTTGGTGAGCTTTGCCTTTTTTTGCTCTTCTTTCAAAAACTGCGGATCCGTATTGCTGAGAGCCGCCAGCGTGGGGGTTAAGCTGGCCCCAATTGTGAGCAGATATTTAATGGCACTGCGCCGATTCATAGATACTAGCCTTAAACATAGTTATGCGCCTTACAGGTTATGACTATATAATAGCTGAGTCTATCTGCTTATGTGCAGTTCCAAAGCATGTACCACATAATTAAGTGGTCGTAGAATAACATTCACTAGTATTTAAATACCAACATTAAACATGAAATTATGAAAAATTTTATTAAAAAAATGCGAAGAGCCAGAACTTGAAATTTACGACAATATTATAGGCCAGCTTGTTTGGAATGGAGATCAAGAGTCGTGGGAAAGCACATACAATGGTGTTTATTAGTCTATTAGAAAAAACCACTAAAAATGAAACAAAATATCATGCTATCCTGCCACATAACTTCTTTTCAATCAGATTTTAAATCACTTATAAGCTGTAGTAGTGCCTCTTATTCAATATCAATATAGCTCAAACAATACGATTCCATTAAAATAATATTAGATATTTACCTAAGTAATGTCACATAAAAAATACATACCCATCACACAAAAATAAATATCATGAATAAACTATTAATTTTTATTTCAATATTACTAATCACTTCATCTATATATTCACAAGAATCAAAAACTTTGGATGAGCTGTTGATCAAAGCAAACAGCGGTGATATTCAGGCCCAGATGGAGTTAGGAAATCGATATCGATTAGGATTAAAGGGTGTTGATATTAACCTTAAAAAAGCAGCAAAATGGTATCTTCTCGTAGCTCAACAAGGAGCTATGGAAGGCCAATACAATGTTGCATTAATGTATAGACGAGGTTATGGGTTTAAGCAAGATGATAAAAAAGCTGTTTACTGGTATCGCAAAGCCGTAAAAAATGGGGACCCTAGATCCATGAATAACTTAGCATATATGTATGAACATGGAATAGGAGTTAAAAAGGATATCAAAATGACAGTTTCTCTTTACGAAAAGTCTGCTAATTTAGGTTATAGAATAGCACAAAATAATATTGCATTTATTTATGAATCAGGTAAATATGTACCTAAAAACTATAATAAAGCTTTCTATTGGTACACAAAGTCAGCAGAGAGTGGATTTGCACTTTCTCAGTTAAACCTTGGATTTCTTTATGAGTATGGGCTGGGAACTCCACAAAATAAAGATATGGCTATGTACTGGTTTCGTAAAGCCGAAGCTCAAGGAAACGAGCAAGCTAAAAAAGCATTAAGAAGACTAGAAAATAATTAATAAGCAAGCAAAAAGACACCTTACCAAATAAAGGTAGTACATAATCGGGTAAGTGCTGTTCTAGCTGCCTCCTAAAACAAACCAGTGTTATAGTATCACTCATAAAAAATTTGGCTTAGCAGAGGTTGATATATGCTGCCATCATCAATCAGGTGTGGAGTTTGTAATAAATCTACCTTTACTGAATATCTTCGGACGACACGCGATTGGGCAAGAGCTGGCATCCTGCCAGCTCTATAAACACCATATTAAAGTTACGTTTATTGAATAGCATTGAAACTTAATAAACTAAGTACAATAGTTTGAGGTATAACCAACTACTCCGTAGATAATCCTAAAATTTAAGAACTAAGTTTAACACCTATAGTATAAACCGCTTTAAATCCAAAACCGGTGTTATCTTGACCAATTTCAACAAACACATCATTTTTCTTATCTTCAAGCATAGTTAACAGCATGTCATTTTCGTTGTTAGTCACTCTCTCTTTACTCCGACCTGTATAAGCAACATGATTGGTATATATCGATTCATTTATCTCATCAGGAAAATATATTTGACTAGTAACAAGCGTCGCTGCATCTAAAAAAACAGATAAATGAATATGGGTCGCCCGCGTATAATACCAACCAGGATAAATTGTTTGAAAATTAACAAGCCCTTGCCAATCAGTGACCTGAACGCCACGCAAGAAGGTTTCGCCCGTTGTATCAATATCACCACTGTCACCTTGACCCTCATAACCAGAGTAGAGCCCTTGAGCATCACAATGCCAAATATCAACAACTGCGTCGGTAATAGGCTGGCACCCATTTGTACTATCAACAACTCTTAATTCAAGTTCAAGCGGTACACCAGGTTTACCCTCAGTAATATTTCGATGTACCATTCCTGCATCAAAATAATATGGCCCTTCTGGCTGTTCAGGTGTTAAAGTACAGCAAGGATAATACCCAGGCTGCAAAGATGAGCCTTTTAACAACTTACTACTTGCATTACTTGAAAAACTGGCGGCGACCAACGTTGCTGCAGATCCAGCACTTAATCCTTTCAACATATCACGGCGTTTCATATTTCATCCTTAAATTGAAGATTATCACTAAGGTAATTATAAACGAACTACTAGAAAAATTATTTCCTTTTAATTACTCTATCGATAAATGGTGTCACTATATTATCGATGCTTCTGATAAGGCTTTTTTATTATGTAATCATTCTGTTTCTCCTCTAATTAATTATTCAAACTTTATTTTCAACCGCCGGATCATACACTGTAAACTGTCCCATCATTCCTTTATCTTCATGTTATAGTGGTCCATGCGCAAAGTAAGGTAACAACTTTACGCATGGACCACTAGTGAATGACAATGATACATATAAGGTATGTGATGAGTTAGATTTTTAGAACTGTCTGTTCCACTCTGACTTATTTTTAGAGTTCGATATGTATCATAATTAAACTTTACTAAAATTCTGCTTGTATAAAGGGTTGGCGTATTAGGGTCAGGTAATAAATCTGGCAATGGCGCTGTGCCTAATGCTAAACCTGTAGAGACAGCAGTCCCATACTTTAAGAAATGTCTGCGATCCACTGCTAAGCTTCCTTGTTATTTTTTTAGGTTTATTCAGCCTATCTTATTTTTTATTTTTAGAGAAGAATATTTACATTCAAAATACAAACTATAACTTAAAAGACAATATAGCCTCGGCTGCCCTTTCACTACTCGCTAATTAAAAAGCAACTCTGCTTTAGCTTTTTGGCAGCTATAGACATTATTTAATATCAGAAAAACATAAACTGTTAATTAATCAAGTAAAAACCAATAAAACACCTCCTTGTGCAAACAAGACACCCACGATTATGAGTATCTTGTTTTTTTAACTACAGACTATGTATTAGTCCCACCCCCCAGCACTTTAAATAACGTCACTCGATTGCTGTATTCAGTTAGTTGCAGCTGAATTAACGCCTGCTGAGCACTATACAGCTGTCGTTGTGAATCCAAAGCATCAAGGTAACTGTCTAAGCCATTACGGTAGCGAGCATTGGATAAGGTATAACTCTGCGAATTAGCTTTAACCAGGGCTTTTTGTGCTTTTAGTCGTTCATCCAATGATCCACGCACGGCTAAAACATCAGCGACCTCTTTAAATGCAGTTTGAATCGTTTTTTCATAGTCAGCCACCGCAATATCACGTTTTACTTTAGACTCTTTTAGTGAAGCACTTAAACTCCCAGCATTAAAAATGGGTATACTAATACTCGGCGTAAATGACCAACTGCGATTACTGCTGCTAAATAAGTCATTTAATTGATTGCTGCTACGCCCGGCAGATGCCGTAAGAGAAATAGTAGGGAAAAAAGCTGCACGGGCTGCTCCAATATTGGCGTTAGCTCCTTTTAAGCTATGTTCCGCTGCCAATACATCTGGGCGCTGTAATAGCACACTTGATTTTAAATTGGCGGGGATTGGTGCTAGTGCAATCGTTTTCTCCAATTTTACTGTGGGTAACAGATTATCCTTCAGCTGAGTACCTACCACTAATTCCAGTGCATTACGATCCTGAGCAACTTGTGCTTTGTATGTAGCGACATCAACGCGGGCCGTTTCCACACTGGACTGAACCTGGGCCAAGTTCAGTTTTGAGGCTATGCCCTGGCTGTACATTTTTTGGGTTAGTTTCAGGGTTTCTAACTGGCTATTAAGCGTTTGCTGAGCGAGGGCTTGTAATTGCAGATTTGTCGCTAACGTCAACCAATTATTTGCCACTTCAGCAATTAAACTTAAGCGAGTGCTGCGCTGGGTTTCCACTGTTGATAAATAGCTCTCCAACGCCTCGTCTTTTAAACTGCTAATCCGTCCGAACAAATCCAGCTCATAGTTGCTAAAACCAATGCCAGCCTCATATTGGTGACTGATGGTAGCACTATCACTACCATTCGTAGGCGTTCGTGATGCTGTTTTGCTACTGCTTACTGATATAGACGGCCATAGTTCAGCTTCTTGAATTCCATATTTAGCCCGTGCTTGCTCAATATTTAGCAAGGCAATCCGTAAATCACGATTGTTAGTTAACGCTAGATTAATTACCTGGCGTAACTTGCGATCTTGAAAATAATCTTGCCACTTAATTGCAGCCACTGTTTTATGGGTAGCAACGGCTGATGAGTTTTGCTGTGCAGCTTTAGTATCACGCCATTCTGCAGTTACAGGTGAATCAGGCTGTTGGTAATCTGGGGCTAAGCTGACACACCCAGCCATGGTTAATACAGGTATTAAAACACAGATTTTTTGCAGTGGTTTCATACTTCAGCCTCCTGGCTATACAGCGCTTCTTTCTTAGGCTGCACTGCAGCTTTTTCTCCTCCAAATAGGGAGCGGATAATCACATAAAATAACGGTACAAAGAAAATACCAAACAAGGTAGAAAACAAGGTTCCGCCAAGTACTCCAGTGCCCAACGCATGACGACCACCTGATCCCGCACCAGAACTTAACACCATCGGTAAAACACCCAGTAAAAAGGCTAACGAGGTCATGATAATTGGGCGTAACCGCTGATGAGCCGCTTGCAATACCGCCGATATTAAAGACTCGCCTTTTTCTTCCAGATCTTTGGCAAACTCAACAATCAAAATACCGTTTTTCGCTGCCAGCCCCATGGTGGCCAATAAACCAACCTGGAAATAAATATCGTTGGATAAATCACGTAACCAAGTGGCAGCCAGAGCACCTACAATACCGACAGGTACAGCCAGTATGACTGAAACTGGAATTGACCAGCTTTCATAAAGTGCAGCCAAGCACAAGAAGACGAACACCAGTGATACGGCATAAAGCAAAGTGGCTTGCGACCCGGCCGCCTGCTCTTGATAAGACATATCCGACCAGGAATAGCTGATACCATCAGGCAGCTGGCTTACCAAACTGGCAATTTCATTCATCGCATCACCAGAGCTCACCCCAGTTATTGCACTGCCGGTAATTTCCATCGACTCAGTGCCATTAAAACGGTTCAGCACTTGTGGTTTGTAATCCCAGTGGCCATTAGAGAAGACTGAAAATGGCACCATTTTTCCTTCACTATTTCGCACATACCAGCGGCTAATATCCTGAGGCAGCATTCGCGAAGAAGCCTCCCCCTGTACATATACCTTTTTAACCCGACTCTTGTTAATGAAGTCATTAACATAGTTACTACCTAGTACGGTTGATAAGGTATCGTTGATATCTGAAGACGAAAGCCCCAGCGCACCCGCTTTTTGATCATTGATATCCAATTGATACACCGGCGAATCATTCAGCCCGTTGTAGCGAACAGCGGTGAGTTTTGCGTTATTGCCTGCCAATTGCAGTAGCTGATTTTTTGCTGCAACCAACGCTTCATGGCCATTACCACCTAAGTCCTGCAGCTGCAAAGTAAAACCAGAGCTGGAACCTAAGCCTGAAATAGCGGGTGGAGTCAGTGCAAATACCTGAGCATCTTTAATGGTTGCCATCATTGCCCCAGTAATTCGGCCCGCAATTTCCTGAGCAGACGCTTCTCGCTCGCTCCAATCCTTGAGCTTAATAAACGCCATACCTGCGTTTTGGCTACTACCGGCAAAGCTGAAGCCAGCCACATTGAAGATGCCTTCAACCTCTGGCTGTTGCATTACAAATTCAGCCACTTTGTCCATGCTTTTCAGGGTACGCTGCTGAGTGGCACCGACTGGAGCGTTATACATCACCATCAACATGCCCTGGTCTTCTTCTGGCAAAAATGAGGTAGGCAGGCGCACAAACAGTAATCCCATAATGCCGATGATGCCTAGGTAGACCAGCATGCTTGATTTACGATAGTGAACAACATGCTTTACTCCATTACGATAGCGGTTGGTGCTACGGTCAAAGCAGCGGTTAAACCAAGCAAAGAAGCGACCTAATGGCCCTTTGCTTGAGGTATGGCCGCCTTTCTCAATAGGCTTCAGAAAAGTGGCACACAGCGCTGGGCTTAACGTCAATGCAACTACCACAGAAAGCAACATAGAGGCAGCAATGGTGACTGAGAACTGACGATAAATTGCACCTGTAGAGCCTTCAAAAAAGGCCATTGGAATAAATACGGCAGTTAATACCATGGCAATGCCGATTAACGCCCCAGTAATCTGCCCCATGGATTTGCGAGTAGCCTCTCGTGGTGATAAGCCCTCTTCAGACATTACCCGCTCGACGTTTTCCACCACTACAATGGCGTCATCCACCAATAGGCCGATGGCGAGTACCATACTGAACATGGTTAAGGTATTGATGGAGTAACCTAGTAGCGCCAATACGCCAAAAGTACCTAGCAATACCACAGGCACCGCAATGGCAGGGATCAAGGTCGCACGCCAGTTTTGTAGAAACAGAAACATGATCAGCACAACCAGCCCGATCGCTTCCATTAAGGTTTGCACGACTTCTTCAATAGAGATTTTTACAAAGGGTGTCGTGTCGTAGGCAATCGTGTAACTCAAACCATCGGGGAAATAAGGTTCAAGGGTTTTGAGCTTAGCTTTAACTGCCTCAGCAACATCCAGCGCATTAGCACCTGTCGCTAGCTCCAATCCCATACCTGAAGCAGCTTTACCATTAAACTTGGCTGAAGTTGAGTAGCTTTCAGAGCCTAGCTCTATGTTGGCGACATCACTCAAATAAACTGTAGCACCACTAGTATCAGACTTAAGAACGATAGATTCGAATTGCTCAACGGTTTGCAGCTTGCTTCGCGAGGTAACCGTGGCATTCAGCTGCTGGCCATTAATCGCTGGTAAATCACCTAATGCGCCTGAGCTAACATCAGTATTTTGTTGTGAAATAGCCGTGGTAACATCAGAAGGCATCAGGGTGTATTTGCGCATTTTTTCCGGGTCAAGCCAGATCCGCATGGCGTACTCTGAGCCAAACACCCTAACATTACCCACACCGTTAACTCGGCTGATTGAATCCTGCAGACTGGATACCATATAGTCAGCAATGTCCGTATCCGTCATGCTGCCGTCATCGGAGGTAAACGCCAACACCATAAACATGCTGCCACCGCCAGACTTGGATACTGTCACCCCTGAGTTTTTCACTGCATCCGGCAGCATCGACTCAGCCTGAGATACCTTATTTTGCACCTGCACCTGTGCCGTATCAGGGTCTGTACCAGAAGCAAAGGTTAGGGTAATGCTTGAGCTACCTGATGAGCTACTGCTGGATGACATATAAAGCAGGTTATCCAGCCCTGTCATTTGCTGCTCAAGAATTTGGGTAACCGAGTTTTGTACAGTTTCTGCAGAAGCACCGGTATAGGTGGCACTAACAGAAACCGCGGGTGGTGCGATGTCTGGATATTGTTGCAGCGGCAAGCTGAAAATCGACATCAGGCCACCCAGCATGATGGCAATCGCAATTACCCAGGCAAATATCGGTCGGTCTATAAAAAAACGGGCCATGACTACTCCTCCTGGCTTCGGGCTACAGCGTTAGCTGGCTTTCATTGGCTGTATCTGCGGTTACTGCCTTGCTTTCAGCTACATTTAAGTCCTGCTGAACTTCTTCCGCTTGAACAACCTGCCCTGTTCTTACCTTGTGCACACCTTCCACAATCACGCGCTCACCAGCCTTAAGTCCGGAGCTAACCAGCCACTTGTCTTTAACAGCCTTACTGGTTTCCACCACGCGCTGCTCTACCTTATCGTCAGCAGAAACAACCCATACGGTTGCTTCACCCTTAGAGTTACGGGTAACCGCTTGCATCGGTACTAACAATGCTTGCTCATCAACCCCCACATACAGAGTGGCATCAACGTACATACCAGGTAACAGCTGGTAATTTGGGTTAACAAACACGGCTCTTAACTCCATGGTTCCGGTGGTTTCTTCAACTGAGTTACCCACAAATTCCAAGGTGCCGGTTTCGCTATAGGCAGTACCATCCTCCAGCGTTAGCTTCACCTGAACCTTTTCTTCTTTTTTCAGTTGGCCAGATTCCAATTGACGCCTTAATTTCAGTCCTTCAACACTGGAAAAGCTCAGGTCAACATTTATAGGGTCTAACTGGTTGATGGTGGTCAGTGCACTTGTCTGGTCCGCAGTAACTAATGCCCCAGGCGTTGCCGCTGACTTACCAATACGACCAGAGATAGGTGCTTTAATCTGAGCATATTCCAGATTAATTTCTGCTGTTTTTAGCTCAGCCTCATAGGCTACCACGGCTGCTTGAGCCTCTCTTAAGGTAGCAACTGCCTCATCTTTATCCTGCTTGCTCACCCCGCCTATTTTGGCCAAACGTTGATAGCGCTCCGCCTTTGGCTGGGCAGACTGCACTGCGGCTTTTGCTTGAGCCAGCTTTGCTTTTGCATTGTCATAGGTTGCTTGATAGGTAGCAGGGTTTATTTGATAAAGCACCTGGCCTTCCTCAACATCCTGCCCTTCCTTGAACAAACGCTTTTGCAAAATGCCACCCACTTGCGGGCGAACATCCGATGTTTGGTAAGCCTTAGTGCGACCAGGTAACTCAACAGTTACTGCGTGTTGTTGGGCTTCCAACGTAACTACGCTCACTTCAGTAACAGGCATAGAGGATGGCTCAGCAGCTGAAGATGAATCCTGTTTTGAGCAACCACTTAATCCAAGCAGTAACAGAGACAAAAAAAACAGTTGGCGGCGACTGCCGAAACCAGTAAAAAAACTAAAAGGCATGAGTAATATCTTCTATAAATAACGAAAAATTAATGCAGGGTTGGCAGCTAAATAGCTCAACTAAGGAGTTATACTTATCAACCTTGCATAACTACTAATACAAGAAAAACCTTTTAACACGGTTTTTCAGGCTTATGGCAAAACTTTACAAAAATGTGGGTTAAAGAAGGGTTAAAAAAGATTAAAACATAAGTTTTTATTGGCGCCTCATATTTAAATAGAGTCAGGAAAAACTAGGGTGACAAAATGGCCGTTGCCCTGTTGCTCATTTTGGTAATGCCAACCTAACCGCTGACACAGCCGATTTGTTAACTCCAGACCTAAGCCAAAACCAAGATCTTCCTTTTCTGTTTCAACACTTTGCTCATTAGTAATCTGCACCCTACCTTGCTTTTGCTGAATATTCACTTGACCTTCCCAAGTATGCTGAAAGGCATTACGAATAAGATTACCCAGTACAATACGCGCAGCTGCCTCTGGCAAATACAGGGTGTAAGGCTGTGTTTCGATATGGACATCGACTTGCTTTGACGACAATAAATAACGCATATCATCCACCAAGTGTTGAATAACTTCATCAAGCCGGCATTCCGTCATTGGTAGCTCATCAGCCCGGTCATGGTGTAACCATAACAAGGTTTCAGTTAAATATTTCATGGTCAAGCTGGCACGATCAATACGGTTTATAGCAGCCTCGTAATGCTGTTGGTTTTTCTGCGCATCCAGTTTTTTTAGTAGCTCGACATTACTGCAAATCGTTGTGATTGGAGTACGAAGTTCATGGCTGGTATGACGAAGAAAGCGCTGTTCGCGCTCTGTACTTTCTTGCACTGACTTTAAATTAGTTCGAATTAATTCAGCAAAGGCATTCAGCTCAGGGTAGCTAAAATCGGGGGTAGACTGATTAAGCTTGTCCGTGGCCAGCGTACGAGCCCACTGACCAAGACGAGCAATTGGCTGCCCTATTCGCCAGCTTAATAACCAAATTATCAGCGCCAAAGAAAGCGCACTCAATATACTGATGGTAACCAGCGTTTGGAAATCACTGGTTATATTTTCCAACGTTAAAGCTGATGTGGTATTTCGAGAAACACTATAAGACACATAGCCTTTTTGGTTTTGGTCAAGGAAGTGCAAGAGAAATAATATCCTCGGCGGCCCTTCAGCTTCATCATGATGAAATTTATACAACACATTAGGTTGCACCTCAGATGAACTAAACTGATCTCTTACTTCACTAGGCAAATCAGACCAGTCAGTAGTAATAAAATAATTTTGAAACTGCTTAGGTTGGTTGATACCTGTTTTAGCGATTTGTTTTAGGTGATAGCGGCCAACTTGCTCCATATTAGCAGTAACAATATTATCCATCCCCTCGATTAAATAGCGTGCTGTTAGGAATGAATAACCTACAACCAGAATTAACCCTTGCACTAGGAAAACTAACACTACCAGCCACTTTAAACTAAGTCCCCGTTTCATGTTGCTTCCTAACCTTTATCCGCTTTGATTGCAAACCCCTGCCGGGCAATCGTGTGTAGCAAAGGTGTATCGAAGGGCATATCAATGGCTTTGCGCAAGTGAAATAAGTGTACTTTAAGGCTATTACTGTCGGGTATTTCATCCCCCCACAGCGCTTGCTCCAGTTGCTGGCGTGATACCACTGAGGGCGATGCACGCAATAGCGTTTCCAGCAAAGTCCAACAAGTGGGTGATAGTTTAATAGGCACCCCTTGACGTATAAGAGTCTTGGTGGTGAGATCCATTTGTAAATCACCACAACTCAACACACGTACTTGCCCGCTTCGCCGCTTAGCTAATGCACGCACTCTTACCACCAGCTCCTGAATAGCAAAGGGCTTTACCAGGTAATCATCAGTACCTGCATCAAAGCCTAATAACTTGTCACTGATTTTATCTCGGGCAGTCAACATCAAGACTGGCGTATCATCTCCTGAGGCTCTCACACGCTGACAAACAGCCAAACCGTCTAACCGGGGTAAATTAAGATCCAATAATAAGGCGTCGTAGTGGTTTTGCGAAACAAGCTCAAGTCCTGCTATACCATTGCTGGCATAGTCACAACGAATGTTTTCCAGCTCTAAATACTGAATCACAGTGTCGGCTAAATCCCGGTCATCTTCCACTAGTAATACGGTTAACATGCTTTTTCACTATCTCTCAAATCAGAGCAAACAGACATCTATAACAAACTTTAGCCCGAGTTATTTTAAAGCCCTAGTAGGCTCTATGAACAGGATAGGCCCAAAGCCTTGTTATTTCTGAAGTGACTGTATAGTGGAAAGGGTTAAGGAAGGGTTAAATGATTCATGATAGGTATATCAGTGAACAATCAACCCAAATAATACAGGGCTTACAAGAGATATCGATCACGGCGGGCAACTTCACACTGGATACAGCCTTTAGGATTTGCGAGTTAAAAAATCAAAAAAATTATTCTGTTTTTTGTAGGAAAAGAGCTAGAGGATTTTATACAAGCGGACAACCCTTTCGAATATTGGGGCAAAAACTAATGATTAAATGCCTATGTTGGCTGTCATGCTCGCAACCTGAAGTATGGTAATGACGGCACAGTGCCACTTGCAAGGCTTGCAAAGAGGGGTGTTTGATGTAGACCAATATCGCCAGGTTATACGGTTGAGCAGAGAATTTTAAAAAGTCTTTGTGCTTAGCGAAGTACCCTCAGTTAAATAATATTTTTTAGCTCTGGACAGAGCAAAGGGTTTGTTTTGTCTGGAGCTTGAGCAGAGAGATTGTAAATTGTTGAGCTAATATAAAGCTAACGTGAGTTAAGTATCATTGTAACTAATTGTTATATTAATTAAGTTGAGGGAAAAATGAACGCATGCAGATCTAAAGTACGGAGAATACTTTCTATTTTAATCGTCCTTTTCAGCTTATCTGTATTAGCTAAAGAAAGGCCATCTGTTGTTTTTGTTAATCCTGGAGTATCAACAGCCACTCACCATACAGGCGGCTTTTGGTTTAATGTAGCATCATTTATGCAAGCTGCTGCCGATGACCTTAATATTGATCTTGAAGTGCTGTATGCAGAGCGCAATCACATCGCTTTACATCGATTGGTCAGCGAGGTTAGTTCTCGTTCAAATAAGCCAGACTATCTTTTAGTTGTAAACGAAAAGTTACAGGGACTAAAACAACTTAAGATAGCTTTGGCTGCAAATATCAAAACGTTTATGGTTTTAAATACACTGAGCCCTGATGAAGTTTTGAGGTTTGGTGGCCCAAGAGACAAGCACCCCAACTGGATAGGTTCTTTAGTACCAGATAATTACTTTGCAGGGAAACAGATTGCTCGTGCTGTTATACAAGCAGCTCAGAAGCTCGAAATCAATGCTGGTAGGAAAGTTGAAATCATTGGACTTGCTGGAGACTTTGCTACACCTGCTTCTTTACAAAGAACTCAGGCGTTAGAAGATGCTGTATTGGATCACCCTAATATTGAGCTTAAACAAATATTTACGGCGCGTTGGTCTCGTAGGGAATCCAAAGAAATAACCTTTAGAGCGTTTGCACGGTATCCAAATATAAGCGCGATTTGGGCTGCTAATGATCCCATTGCACTTGGTGCTATGGAAGCAGCAATTGAATCCTCTAAAATACCTGGTAAAAAAGTAATTATAGGCGGGTTAAACTGGGACAAACCGGCTTTGGATAAAATTCAGGATGGCTCTTTGCTGATAAGCATGGGTGGGCATTTTATGGTTGGTGGTTGGGCCATAGTGATGTTGTATGATTATCACCATGGCCATGATTTTGGCCCTGAAAACCCCCAGGTTAAAATGCGAATTTTTGATAAAATAGAGCAGAAAAATGTGGGGAAATATCTAAACCATTTTAGTAATAAGGACTGGGGGAAAATAGATTTTAGTCTATTTTCGAAGATCAAAAACCCAGCTATTAAGGAGTACTCTTTTACTCTTAAAGAAATAATGACGCAATTAGATAATGACTGAAAGAAGCTGCCTTATATTCTAATTAGGGCTTTAATTATTTCAAATAAAAGGAATACGTATTACCGTTTTTGACATACTACGAGTTTCCGTCAAAATACTGTACCTTAAGTACGTTAGAGTGACTACTATTAAAAATAATATTTTAGTAACCCCACCTTGACCCTTGGCCAGCGGCAGATCAATGGCTATATAAGTTGATTACTCCTGAAAGCTCACTTTTACTCCAATACCTGGCATTTTTAATAATGATTTATCAAAGGTTAGATCTCGATAGTGGATATTATTTGAGTGCCCAGTGCCGCTGCCGGGGGGCTGATTTTGTAGTGATTTTCCGCTGGAATCTACTAATATAGGTTTGGAGAGACTTTTAATTGTCGCTTCATTTCCCATAATGAAGAGTATAATTTTATCTTCGTATCCGTCAAAAATGAACTTTACAAGATTGGCTTTAATGCCTTTTTTCTTCATTTTGGCATTGCTGTAGGCTTTATCAGGTGTTATGGACGAGTGAATAGGCAATGGCTTTAAGGGGATATTAATAGAGTCAGCAACACTAACACAGGGTGTTAGTGTAAAAAGGATAAACAGTATCTTTATAAAAACACCTGAAGCATAATATGTTAAATTTTTCATTGCAATTCCAAGTTCTAAGCAAGTAGTTATTGGCAATTATAAATATTGTATAAAAACAATATTTCCAACAAAGTAAAAGTTAGCACAAAGTTCAAAAAAATAAACATAGGTTGCTTTAGCAAGCTACACAAATAAGCGGTTGCACTTGTTTCCAGGCAAGGTTATAGCGTGACTGAAGCAGCTAACTAAATCAAGTCACTGGTCATTAGCCAATATCCTTTACCACTGGCAAGATGAATATGAACAGTAACAACAAGGTAAATCCCTATTATGTGACGTTCATTAATTGTTATGTGTAAGCGATAGAAAGATGGATCAATACTCAAAAATTATAGAAAGCAATGATGACGCTGAAAGATGGGAAGATCCTGTTGATTTTAATTACAAAGTCGAGCAACAGGAATTTCTTTCTGCTAAAGATAGACTTCAAAGTGCTTTACATAGAAAGTTTGAGTTATGCCTTAGCTACTATGATTAAAGGGCTGCATGGATATATCTAGCAAAATCTGCCTAGTAAACCGAAAGCAGATAAAAAAGCTCCAAGTAAATATCCAGTACCTATAAAACAGGGAATAATTAAGGCGAAAAAAAGGCCTAAATATTTAATTTTCAACTTGGTCTTAGTTTCACTAAGCATTACCCGAGAAATAAATATAGTTAAAAAAACCGATACTATGGCAGAAATTACAATAAATACTTCAAAACTCATTAATTTTAAATCTCATGTAATCAAGTTGTGTAGCAGTATAAAAACTGATTAGCCAAAATTAAAATAACTCTTTGATTTTTGCGTTAACTACCATGAATAAATAGGGATAAGGGTATGGATGAAGGTAGTTAAACAAACCCAAAAATATTTGATCTCTAGCTTATTGAGCTTTTAAATTAGTGATAACCGATATTAGGTCCGAACATGCTAAATGCGAAATATTGGATGAATAAAAAAACTGGAAAACCAATAATATATTCAAATTCTTTACCTTTCTTGCTCTTAGATGAAGCTAATTTAATTATAAGTGCGGTAAAAATAACTGATACTGTGCTGGCAGCAAGAAAGATAAAAACGATGATCGTCAACATACTACAAACCACTCTAACTATGTTGCGATGCAGTATAAAGATTGATCAGCCACAAGTCAAACGATTGTTTGACTCTGGCTTTAGGTACCATGAATAAAGGCATGTGGGGCATTAATGGTCGATAAAGAGTATGAGCGACGACGGCAAGAAGCAGACAAAAAACTACAGAAAATAACTAAGAAGTACCAAGCAAAACATTCTATAAAATCAAAAATATTATTTTTCCTCGAATTAATTTATCACAAATTAGCCAGAGAACCAGCAGAGTATTAACTATGGAATTAGAAAATACTATTTCAGTTGAGCGAATAAATAGAAATAAACAGTTGTGGTTAGATAGGGTAGGCAGCCGGTTAGTCATGATCATCACCCAGGACAACCAATTCGTAAGCCTTCATGATACAGGGTTTACAAGGAATATCGATCACGGCGGAAACTTTACATTAGACACGGATTTTCGAATTAAAAAACAAGAAAAGTTATTCTGTTTTTTTTGTAGGTAAAGAGTTAGAGGGATTTATACAAGCGGACAACCCTTTCGAATATTGGAGCAAAAACTAGTGATTAAATGCCCATATTGCAACAGAGAAGCAAAGCTAGTAACTGGCAATGTTATTTACCCACACAAGCCAGCGTTAAGCGCTAAATACTTTTGGCAATGTGCGCCATGTGACGCCTATGTTGGCTGTCATGCTCGCAACCTAAAGTATGGCAATGACGGCACTGTACCACTCGGAAGGCTTGCAAATAGGGAGCTGAGGAAGGCTAAGGGCTTGGCGCATGTATACTTTGACAGGGCCACGCC
Organism: Spartinivicinus poritis; assembly: GCF_028858535.1. Classification (NCBI taxonomy): domain Bacteria; kingdom Pseudomonadati; phylum Pseudomonadota; class Gammaproteobacteria; order Oceanospirillales; family Zooshikellaceae; genus Spartinivicinus; species Spartinivicinus poritis. The sequence continues at coordinate 596 of NZ_JAPMOU010000029.1, read as the reverse complement.
TCGCGACCTATGGCCTATCAGTGGCTAGCGGCAAAGATGGGGCTAAGCCGCGAAGAGTGCCATGATGTTGAGCAGTGTAAGAGGGTTGTAGAGCTGAGTAGAGAGTTTTAGGGGTTAGGGTGTGAACAATCAAAGCCATAGAACGCGAGATAAGCAGGCTGCAAAGGCGTTGGCGGGTTATACAAGATAATATCAATAATCATTGCAACCGACGGATGTTTGAAGAAAAGAAGGTTAAAAGGATTGATATTGCTAAAGAGACGAATAAGCAAGTTAAAATTGAATTCAAAATAAAAGATTTAGAAAAAGAACTGTTTCACTTGAGAGTAATTTCTAGCAATTAACCAAAGGAGTAAACCATGAATTCCAAGCATGATTGTAGAGTACTAGCACAGCAATGCTTACAGCACTATATCAATAACTCATCATGTGAAAATGTCGATGAAGTAATTAAAGCAATACAAGAGCATTTGGTAATAATATTTATGACGTTATTTTGCGCAGCAAAAGGGAATGCCAAAATATACCCATAACGAATCATTTTTAGGTGTAACTGAGTACCTAATCTGCAAACTCAGCTAATCCATTACCCATGA